>NZZM01000018.1 GCA_002698705.1 Formosa sp.
ACTCGTATCGGAGTTGCGTCTAGAAAAGAAAAGAAAATCTATCAGTCCTGTCACATTCTGCACAAGCAAGGAAGATATTACCTTGTGCATTTTAAAGAATTATTTGCCCTTGATGGCAAACACGCAAACCTGACATTGAACGATGTTCAAAGACGTAATCGTATTGCTCAATTACTTGCTGATTGGGGTCTTATTAGCATCGTTAGTGCTGATAAAATACAAGATATTGCTCCACTAAATCAGATTAAGGTTCTTGCATTTAGAGATAAGCAAGACTGGATCCTTGAGACCAAGTATAATATTGGGTCGAAGAAGAAAAGGACAGAGGAAACCGAATAAAAATCTACGGGGTTTACTACCTCGTTTTTTATGTTATAATATAAATAAAATTTTTTTATTTTTATGCAATGGTATCAAGGTCATGCTCATTTGGCAAAGTTTAATAAACTAGAAGGTAATTGGGAGTTCCCAAGGTCTGATGGTAAGATTGGTTTTGCTTATATTATTCTTATAAAAGATATCCTTCACCTATTAATAGATTCTAGATTAAAAATGATAGATCTTTGTGACATTGCCTGGAAAGGAAAACATTTATTTCCTCATTATACTGGAGATAATTGCTACTGTTGTGAAGGAGTGAGTGACCCTAAAAATAAAAAGGCTGATCCATCATATCCAGGAATTGTTTTAGAAAATGCACCTAATCCATATGATAATAAGTATAGAATGATTGATGGTAGGCATAGGATAATGAAGTTGTTACATTCGGGAGTGACATCATCTCAATACTATGTTCTTGATTATGATGAGATAAAGAAGTTTATACTTTTGCGGATATATTCTGATCAAGAAAAGAAATTTATATATGAGAAGTTTGAGGTTAAGTAAAACCGAATAAAAATCTACGGGGTTCACTACCTCGTTTTTTATGTTATAATATAAATAATGGTGGATGCCTTCGGGGTCTACACAATCAAATCTCGCTTTAAAAGGAGAAGTACAATGATCAAGTTTAATGCTGCCAATTTGGATCAGCTTGTAGATAGCATAAATAAGAATAGCATCCATATGGATGAATATTTCGAAAGGTTGTTTAATCTCCACGAAACAACAAAGAATTATCCACCATTTAATCTAGTCACAGTCAGTAAAGTAGAATCAAGACTAGAAATTGCACTTGCAGGATTTAGAAAGGCAGAAGTAAATGTCTACACACAAGACGGAAAACTCTTTGTCGAAGGACAAAGAGAGGACACCGAAACAGATACAGAGTATGTCCACAGAGGAATGGCTCAACGATCTTTCACCAGATCTTGGACACTGGCAGAGGACACGGAAGTTAGATCAGTTGAATTTGAGGATGGGTTATTAAGTATTGTTATGGGTAGAATTGTTCCTGATCATCATCAGAAAAAAGTATGGTTCTAAATACCGAATAACATAGGGGGGGGGGTTGACTCCCCCTTTCTTTTTGTTTATAATGGGTGCATACAAAACCTACCCAATGACTGCCTTAGAATCTCTGCAGACTCGTCTAGAAAATTTTAAAGTTACTTATGAGTACAATCCCATGTTCACATATCAAGAGAATCGTGGAGCATGTCTAACTCGTTTGATAGATCAAGCGATGGGTAATTATGTTGAAGAATCTATCTCTGAGTGGGATACTGATCCAGAAGCAAAGCACTTAGGTGTTGGATTTAAAATTGACTGGGAAAACTCAAAGGTTGTTGCAGAACAGAAAAAGAATCCCCAGACTGATAATGCTTCATCTCGTAAATCAAATCTTCTTAAATTGAAAGAGTGTGCAGAAGAGAAAGGTAAAACTCCTATCTATGCATACTGGGAAGATCGTCCAAAGAATGATTATATGAAGGATGGTGTCCGACACCTTCATGGTATCGCAATCTTTAAGTTTTTTGGTATTGAAAACCAGTGGGAGAACTTTCTTTCTCATGTCAATGTTGTTAAACTGATAATCAAAGAAGACCTTACTAATAAATTCGATGAAAAATTTCAATCCTTTAACAAACCTACTGTATGAAGAGATTGATTGTCGTAATGCTAAGGTAACAGACTTTGAAGTCAGACCAACAACCATTCAGCAGGTTAGAGATTTTATTGAAAGGTGGCACTACTCTTCTAATGTAAATGGATTGCGTATATCACATGTCTTTGGTCTCTTTTACAATGGAGATCTGATTGGTGCAATGATTTATGGCCCATTAGGCATGGCAAATACTTGGAAGAAATATGGTGATTCTGAAAATGACGTAGTTGAACTTAGAAGACTGTGTTGTATTGATAATACTCCAAAGTGTACTGAAAGTTATTTTATTGGAAAAACATTACGTTGGTTGAAGAAAAACTCTGAATATAAAGTTGTTGTCTCTTATGCAGATGCACACTACAATCATACTGGAATTATCTATAAAGCAACCAATTTTGAATATCATGGATTAACATCCAAAGGAAGAGTGATTGATTTTGAAGGTAAACTTTATCATGATAAATGTATTCGTACATATAACGTATTAAAAAATGAATCTATTCTTTCTGCGAAATTTGAGAATGTAGTTAGAAAACTAAAACCATTTGCTCAGAGAGTAAAAGATGCACTTGAAGATGGTCGTGCAAAATACATCAATACTCCAGGAAAACACATTTATGTCTTTAGATTGAAGAAAGTAAAGAAAACCGAATAAAAAAGGTGGGGGGGGTAAAACCCCTCCTTTTTATGCTATAATATTCAGAGAGGTAAATTAAAAATGTCGATTAGGATTGCATTATTGAAATCAGGTGAATCAGTAATTGCCGATATTAAAATTAAAGAACTGATTTCTGATAAAAATAATTATGTATATGTGTTCAAGAATCCTTATATTGTAGATCTAGCATCTAATGAAGAGGTTCTTCTTTTGGAAGAAGGGGAAACACCATCAGAAGATAGGAATGTAGGAGTTAATTTTACACCGTGGATATGTCTTACAACAGATACAGAGATGGATATAAGACCTGACTGGATAGTTACTATTGTAACTCCAGTAAAAGAAATCGAAAAACTATACGAGGAAATGATTAATGGATGATGTAAATTTGATTGTATTAATCGATGGGACTATATTAGTTTCTCGAATTGATAGAACTGTTGCTGTGGAAATTGGTGATCCGGATTATGTTCTTACAAAACCTTTTGTATCAGATTCCAACGGAAAATTGACTCCATGGTTGGATGATTATACAATAGAAAATAAACTTAAGATTGGTTCTGATAAAATCATTACAATGACAGATCCTAAACCAGACTTGCTTAAAAATTACTTAGAAAAGATTAACTGATGCGGTTCTACACAAATGTACAAGTAGTTGGAGATAATGTTCTTGTACGTGGTTATGAGAATGGACGGCATTTTGCCACAAGAGAAAAGTTTTATCCAACTCTTTTCGTTCCTTCAAAATCAAATAAAAAAACAGAATACAAAACATTAGAAGGTGATTATGTAGAACCTATTCAACCCGGTGGTATTCGTGATAGTAGAGAGTTTATCAAGAAATATGAAGGAGTAGAAGGATTTAAGATTTATGGTAATGAAAGATTTATCTATCAGTATATTTCAGAAATGTATCCTGGTGATGAAATTTTATTTGATACAAACAAAATTAAAATATCAACAATCGATATTGAGGTTTCATCTGAAAATGGATTTCCTGATGTAGAGTCTGCTGCTGAGGAAGTCCTCTTGATTACTATTCAGGATTACACTACAAAGCAAATTCGTACTTGGGGTAAGGGTCCATTTAAACATACTCAGAATAATCTCATCTACAAACAGTTTGAAACTGAAAAAGAACTTTTGAATGATTTTATTAATTGGTGGATGATTGAAGAAAATTGTCCCGAAGTTATTACTGGATGGAATAGTGAGTTTTATGACATGCCTTATTTGGTTCGTCGTATTGACCGTATTCTTGGTGAGAAGTTGATGAAACGTCTTTCTCCTTGGGGTTTAGTAACTGAGAAAATGACCATCAGAAATCATCGTGAAACAATACACTATGATGTTGGTGGTGTTACTCAACTTGACTATTTGACTTTGTATCAAAAGTTCACCTACAAAAAACAAGAGTCTTATCGATTAGATTACATTGCTGATGTAGAACTAGGACAGAAAAAACTTGATCACTCTGAGTTTGAAACATTCAAAGATTTCTATACTAAAGGGTGGCAAAAGTTTGTAGAATATAATATCATTGACGTGCAACTTGTTGACCGTATGGAAGACAAGATGAAACTGATTGAACTTGCAATTACCATGGCATATGATGCCAAAGTAAACTATAATGATGTATTCACTCAAGTTACGATGTGGGATACTATTATCTACAATTACTTGAAAAATAAAAACATTGTAGTTCCACCAAAGAAAGCAAATAAAAAAGATGGAAAGTATGAGGGTGCTTTTGTAAAACCACCTACTCCAGGTACTTATGATTGGATTGTGTCTTTTGACCTTAATTCACTATATCCACATTTGATTATGCAGTATAATATTTCTCCAGAAACACTCATGGAAAAAAAGCATCCAAGTGTTACTAAGGATAAGATTATCAATAAAGAGTTGAATTTCGAGATGTATAAGGACTATGCTGTATGTGCTAATGGTGCTATGTATCGTAAAGACTTCCGTGGATTCTTACCAGAACTGATGGATAAGATTTATAAAGATCGTACTGTCTATAAAAAGAAGATGCTTAAGGCAAAGCAAGATTATGAAAAGACTCCAACTAAAGCACTTGAAAAAGAGATTGCCAGATGTAATAATATTCAGATGGCTCGCAAGATTCAACTCAACTCTGTATATGGTGCTATTGGTAATCAATATTTCCGTTACTACAAATTGGACAATGCGGAAGCGATTACGCTTTCTGGTGAAGTCTCTATCCGTTGGATTGAGAATAAACTGAATGGTCGTTTAAATAATATTCTTAAATCAAGTGATGTTGATTATGTTATTGCCATGGACACTGACTCTATCTATCTCAATCTTGGTCCTCTTGTTGATAAATTATTCGAAGGTAAAGATAAAGATCCTCTAAGGATTGTCTCTATGCTTGATAAAATTTGCCAATCAGATTTTGAGATATTTATTGATAAATCTTACCAAGAACTTTCTGATTATGTGAATGCATATAGTCAGATGATGGTTATGAAACGTGAGAATATTGCTGAACGTGGAGTATGGACAGCAAAGAAAAAATATGCACTTAATGTATGGAATAGTGAAGGTGTTCAATATTCTGAACCAAAACTAAAGATTATGGGTCTTGAGGCAATTAAATCTTCTACTCCTGCTCCATGTCGTGAGATGATTAAAGATGCAGTTAGGATTATTTTGACCGGAACTAATGATGAAATTATTAAATACATTGAGGAGTGTAGGCAAAAATTTAATACTTTACCTGTAGAATATATTTCTTTCCCTCGTGGTGTGAGTGATGTAAATAAGTATAAATCTTACTCAAATATTTACATTAAAGGAACACCATGTCATACTAAAGGATGTCTTTTATTCAATCATTATATCAAAGAAAAAAACTAACACATAAATATTCACTTATTCAGAATGGGGAGAAAATAAAATATACTTATTTAAAAACTCCCAATATATTTGGAGAAGAAGTTATTGCTTTTATTCAAGATTTTCCTAAAGAACTTGGAGTTAAAGCTGACTACGACATGCAGTTCGAAAAAGCATTTTTGAAACCTGTAACTAGTATTCTAGACATAATAGGATGGGATGCTGAGAAGAAAATAACACTTGATTCATTCTTCGTTTAATGCTAAACTTATACTCTATTATTGATTCATATGGATTTTTTAAAAGATATTGTAAAGGAAATCGGAGATGACTTTACCAAACTCGCAAGAGACATTGACGAAACTGAAACATACGTTGACACTGGTTCGTTCATCTTTAATGCTCTTGTATCTGGGTCTATCCATGGTGGTGTTTCTGGGAATAAAATCACTGCAATTGCTGGGGAAAGTTCTACTGGAAAGACTTTTTTCTCACTCGCAGTGGTCAAGAACTTCTTGGATACTAATCCCGATGCATATTGCCTTTATTTTGATACTGAGGCAGCTATCACTAAGTCACTCTTAGAGAGTCGTGAAATCGACCTTAATCGTCTTGTCGTTGTTAATGTAGTGACTATCGAAGAGTTCCGTAGTAAGGCACTCAGGGCAGTTGATATGTATCAGAAAAAACCTGAAGAAGAACGTAAACCTTGTATGTTTGTGTTAGACTCTTTAGGTAATCTTTCAACTAATAAGGAGATTGAAGATACTCTGGCAGAAAAAANTACTAGAGATATGACAAANGCACAATTAATCAAAGGTGCTTTTAGAATGTTGACTCTTAAAATGGGNCAAGCAAAGATACCTTTNATTGTAACTAATCATGTTTANGACNCANTGTCTTTATATGAAGCAAAGAAAATGGGTGGAGGATCGGGNTTANTTTANGCNTCTTCNTCAGTNATTTTTCTTTCGAAGTCAAAAGAAAAAGAGGGAACATCANTTGTTGGAAACCTTATTAAGGCAAAAACTATCAAGTCACGTTTGAGNAAGGAAAACAAGGACGTAACTGTTCGTTTATTTTATGATCGTCGTGGTCTTGATCGGTATTATGGTTTACTTGAGTTAGGTGAACTTGCAGGAATGTGGAAGAACGTTGCCGGTCGTTATGAGATGACCGTTAATGGTGAGACTAAAAAAGTTTATGCCAAGGCAATTCTAAAAGATCCTGAATTATATTTTACGGAAGAAGTAATGCAGCAACTTGATGCTGCCGCGAATAAAGAATTCTCTTATGGAACGGATTGAAACAACAATTCTCAGAAATTTATTATGCAACGAAGAATATTCTCGTAAAGTAATTCCATTCATAGAACCAACATATTTTGAGCAAAGAAGTGAAAAAGTAATCTTTGAGGAGATTACTCAGTTTATTGTAAATTATGGTTCTGCCATTACTATAGAAGCACTAAATATTGAGGTTGAGAATAGGACAGATCTAAACGAGAGTGAGATTAAGGAAACCAGAAACATCTGCAATTCGTTTACAGATTTTCCAGTAGATAAACAATGGTTGCTAGACACTACCGAAAATTGGTGTCGTGATCGTGCAATTTATCTTGCACTGATGGAATCTATTCACATTGCAGATGGGAACGATGAGAAGAAAAGTAGGGATGCGATTCCTTCTATTCTTTCTGATGCACTGGCAGTTTCTTTTGACAACAACATTGGACATGATTACTTAGAAAATTACGAAGAACGGTATGAGTATTATCACAGAAAAGAAGAAAAAGTTCCATTTGATTTGGAATATTTTGACAAAATTTCGGACGGGGGGATATCTAATAAAACTCTTACTATCGCGCTTGCTGGTACTGGTGTCGGCAAGTCTTTATTCATGTGCAATTTTGCTAGCTCCGTGTTGCTCCAAGGGAAAAACGTTCTCTATATTACAATGGAGATGGCAGAAGAGAAAATTGCTGAACGAATTGATGCAAACTTACTAGATGTTTCCATTAAGAGTATTAAAGATTTGCCTAAGTCAACGTTTGAAAATAAAATAACCAAGTTAGCAGCAAAAACTCAGGGTTCACTTATAATTAAAGAATACCCTACAGCATCTGCACATAGTGGACATTTTAAAGCATTGCTTAGTGAACTTGCACTTAAGAAGTCATTTAGACCTGATATTATTTTCGTTGATTACCTTAATATATGTGCTTCCTCGAAGTATAAGCAGGGTGGTTCTATTAATTCATATTCATATATTAAGTCTATTGCAGAGGAGCTTAGAGGGTTGGCTGGACAAGCCAAGGTCCCTATCGTATCTGCCACCCAGACCACTCGTTCTGGTCATGGTAGCTCTGACGTTGACATTACTGACACTTCTGAGTCCTTTGGTCTCCCTGCTACTGCTGATCTTATGTTTGCCCTTATTAGCACTGAGGAACTTGAACAGATTGGACAGATAATGGTGAAGCAATTGAAGAACAGATACAATGATACTGTAACTAATAGAAGATTTGTTGTTGGAATTGATCGTGCCAAGATGCGTATCTATGATTGTGAACAGTCAGCACAAGATAATATACTTGACTCTGGACAAGAAGAAGAGTATAATAATAACGAGGATAGACCGAAGAAATCATTTGAGGGATTTAAATTTTCATGAGTAAAGTAAATACTGACGCATATCTTGAGTTTGTGAATGCCGTCACATCTGAACCTAGTCAAGATGCTGATGCTTTTGAGAATCGTATTCAAGAACTTCGTGGAGAAGGATTTGAAACACATCGACTTCTCACTGCCTCTGTTGGTATGTGTGCCGAAGCAGGTGAGTTTACTGAAGTTGTAAAGAAGATTATCTTTCAAGGTAAACCTGTCAATGAAGAAAACTTGTTTCATCTGAAACGTGAACTTGGTGATATTATGTGGTATGTGGCACAGGCATGTATGGGTCTCAATATTTCTCTTGATGATATCATTGAGATGAATGTTGATAAACTCAAATCAAGATATCCTGGTGGTGAGTTTGATGTCCATTATTCTGAAAACCGTATTGAGGGAGACCTATGACTGAAAATCAAAATCTAACAATAGAACTATCTACTAGTGATTGTACAATCATTAAAAACTTACTATCTGAAGTACTTCCTGAACAACTAGAAGAAGGCACTACAGACGAAGTAATGTTGCAAAGATTTCAATCATTGAAAAATCTAAGAACAGCATTAGAAGGAGCAATAGCACAATGAGTGAAAAAATAACATTAGAACTATCTGTCTATCAGGCAGCAGCAGTTCGTCAGTCATTATTTACTGATACAAAAGGATATACTTATGATCCTACATGTTGTCCGCAACGTGTGATTGATATTCGTCAAGCAATTGTAAGTCTTGATGAACAAATCGAAGAGGCACTTAAGGAAGAATAATGTATACAATTTTCAACTATCTTATATCATTCTGGACGGTAGTTGTGATGAATTGTATACAACCTGTGAACTGGAAATATTGTTATCGGGTTGATCAGTGGTTAGTTCCAGATATTCAAGAAGGATGGAAACATTATACCGGTGAGATAGTTCCATACCAAACAGAGAAGGACTATCTTAATCAAGATGGTCTTTTCTAAATATTTTATAAAATATATGATTAAAGAAATTTTAAAGGAATTGATATTATCTTTTGAAACAGAATCAAATTATCCAGCAAAAATAAAGTATAGAGATTTTCTTGCACATGTCTACATGACTTTTGATAAAAAAATAGTATCATCTAAGGTAGATCGGGAAATGAATAAATATAAGAAAATGAGAATAGATGTGATCAACTATATTGTTGCACATGAAAATCAGATAATAAAACAATTAAGTAAGTAATGAAAAGTTTTTCTCAATTTATTATCGAAGCACCCGATGCCGCAACTCAAGCAAAGGCACAAGGATTTGTGAGTGATGGGCATGGTGGTTGGGGAAAAGTTATTAGAGGTTCCTGGGAGTTTATGGGGAAAACCTTCACTAACCCAAAAACAGGAAGAACAACAATTGAGTATTCAAATAAAGGAACAAAAGTAGGAGGACAAGATCGTAGACAAACTCCAAGAGAAAAAAGATTATCCGGAACAACATATGCTCCAATAGCAGCATCATATGAATATGGAACTAATGACTACGAAAAAGAATTAAGAGAAAAATATATCAATAAAGAAATTTTTAATATTGATGAATGGGTGAAGTGTGATGTTAGTGAAAGTATTGGAAAAATTATCCGAAGAGGAACAAACTATCTAATCTGTGTAACTGAAGATGGTGAGATGTTTAAACCTTGGATTAAAGATGTATTAGAATCGGTAACTAATAGTAATGCACCTTCTGGGGTTCCTGCCGATCAGAGACTTGTAGGAACTGATGCTTATCGGAAGTATGTTGAGAAAATGGTTCCTGGAAGTGAATGGGGCAAACAATTTATAAATAAATATAAGAAAAAGTAAGAATTATTAGATCTTCCGATGAGTAATAAAGTATTTGAAGAAGCTCCTCAGGCACCTCAACCCTCTGGTGGTGCAGCAGATAAACTAAGAAAGGCTGCAAGACAACTTGCTTACGATACTCGTTATAAAGTAAAAGGTAAATTTAAGGAAGGTCAGAAAACTGATCCCGCATCACTTCAACGTGCTTATATGCAGCAGTTGGGTGCATCCTCTGCACCTGGTCCTGTCAAGTTGCTTGCTAAAAAGATGTTGATGGGTGAACAGTATGATTTTGCTATGGTCGAATCTTCACTTCCTCAGATTTTTAATAAAGTATTTGTAGAAGGTGTTGGAGAATATGTATTAAGAGTAAAAGATCCTAAAGCAGGTTCTCAGTATACAAGATCTTATGGTACGTATGCTGCTGCAGAAGCAAAGGCAAGTGAACTTAGGAAAAAAGGTTTGCGTGTAGAACTTGCTAATGCTAGTAGTAGTGCAAAGAAAGATACTTATGATAATAAGGGTGGGGGAAAGAAAGATTATGATGGAGATGATACGGTTGAGACCTCTTCCAAGGAACATGCTGGTGTAGTTCACAATGCTATCCAACGTAAGAAAGGTGGAACACCTGACGGACAGGACACTCGTAAGGAAGAAGTTATCTATGAGAAAGAAGAGAATGGTGAAGAAAAACTTGATGTAATGAAAGGTAAGAATACTGTAAAGGTTAATCCAAGTCTTGGAGAAAGTATTCGTGCCGAACTTGATGCACTGAAGGCACAAAGAGTTGAGGAAGCAATGGCTGCGGTAAAAGCAGCAGGTCCTTCTCCTGAAGAAAAAAGGCAACTTGCCAATAAGGATAAGATGTTGAAGAAAAAAATGATGTTGCAGAAGCAACAAATGAATTTGCAGAGGTCGGGAAGACTTGCCTTGAATTATAGTGAGGAATCGGAAGGCACGATTCGTTATTGTCCTGCCTGTGATAAAAATGAAACTAGGTATGAGTGTAAGGTAAGTCCACAGTATTGGGATGAAAATTCTCAACCTAAAAAAGAAGATGAAACAACTGAAGAAGATCCAAGATCGATGCCTACTAAAATCAATCTTGCGAAGAATAAGTTGAGAGCAATGGGTCTTAAGATGTCTTATGATATGGAAGGTGATATGGTT
>NZZM01000019.1 GCA_002698705.1 Formosa sp.
TTTCTCCGCTTGGTGTAAATATTCTTCTGAATCAATAAACTCCAATGATTTTAATATTTTTACAGCTTCAAAAAATTCAGATTCAAGTTCTTCTAGGTCGTATTGTAGGTCGACATCGTAGAAGCTTATCATCGATTGATGCTTATTGGCAAGACTGCGGTATTTTTGCTTCCAATTTTTCATTTCTAAATCGCCAACACGAATACCATTACGCCCTGTTTTATCCATGTATGTTGGTCCAATTCCTTTTAGTGTAGAACCTATTTTAGCTTTACCTTTAGAAGCTTCAGATGCAGCGTCTAACAAACGGTGGGTTGGAAGAATCAAGTGTGCTTTTCTGGAAATGATTAAGGATTTCATATAATCAACACCTTGGTTATCTAATTTGTCTAATTCTTTTTTAAAAATGACAGGATCAATAACTACGCCATTACCAACAAGATTTTTAGCATCTTCATGAAAAATTCCAGATGGAATGGTATGCAATACATGTTTCATCCCATTAAAAACAAGGGTGTGACCTGCGTTAGGGCCTCCTTGAAAACGTGCAATAATATTGTAATTAGAGGTAAGAACATCAACAATTTTGCCTTTTCCTTCGTCGCCCCATTGGAGACCCAGTAGTAAATCTACAGCCATTCTAGTGTTGGTTAGTTTTTAGTATTTTTTTTTGTTCCATAAAAGTAAAGTGAATGGTTTTCAATATTGACATCAAAAATTTCTTCGATGGTTTTCTGAATATTTTGTATTCTTGGATCACAAAACTCTATAACTTCCCCAGTATCTGTCAAGATAACGTGATCATGTTGTTTATCAAAGTATGATTTTTCATATTGAGCTTGGTTAAGTCCAAATTGATGTTTTCTTGCCAGACCACAGTCTAATAACAACTCAATTGTATTATATAAAGTTGCTCTAGACACTCTATATTTTTTATTTTTCATTTTAATGTATAATGATTCTATATCAAAATGATCATTAGTTTCGTAAATTTCATTTAAAATAGCAAAGCGTTCGGGGGTTTTACGCTGGTTTTTATTTTCAAGGTATTTCGTAAAAACTTTTTTTACAATTTCTTGGTTAGTATTTATGATATTTGATTTCATAATATGAATAATTCAAATTTAACTATTTTTTAAACTCTAGACACTTTTTCTATTCCATTTATTTTTTTTATTCGGTTCATCAATTTTGTGACAAAATTATTATTGTTGACTTCAATTGCTATTTCACCGTTAAAAGTACCACTATCAGTATCAAATTTTATACTTCTTATATTAATACTCATATTTCCTGAGATTAGTTTTGTGATATCACTAACCATTCCTTTTTGATCAATTCCAGTAAGTTTAATTACCGCTTTAAATACTTGCTGAGAAGAATCAATCCACTTTGCATCAATTATTCTGTAAGCATAATTAGATTGTAAACTCAAGGCATTTGTACATGTTTTTTTGTGAACTTTTATACCATCTTTTATAGTTAGAAAACCGAAAACTTTATCACCTGGTATGGGGTTACAGCAAATAGATAACTTATAGTTAAGTTTTTCTTGTTCTTTTCCGAAAACAAGCATGTCATATTTAGAAGTAATTTCGTCATTATTAATAGTTTCAGGATCAACATTTTTTTTACGAGTAATTTTATTTTTGAAAAAGCTTACTAAAACATTACTTCTTGATGCCGCATATTTTTTAAGCATTCCATTATCAATGCTTCCTATCCCAATTCTATAAAATAAATCAAGACTAGTTTGAAGATTAAAGTAGCTTACAAGTTCATTAATGGATCGTTCATCTAAATTAATTTTTATTTGTTTAAGTTTACGCCTAAGAATTTCTTTACCATCTTCGGCAATTGATTTCTTGTCATCTTTCAAAGAAGATTTTATTTTACTTCTTGCCCTACCAGTAGTTGCATAATCTAGCCAGTTTGCGGTAGGTTTTGCATTTTCTGAAGTAATTATACTTACTTGGTCACCACTATGTAATTTATGATTCAAAGGGACTAATTTTCCGTTTACTTTAGCCCCTCTGGTTTTTAATCCTATTTCAGTGTGGATACTAAAAGCGAAATCTAATGGAGTTGCTTGTTTTGGTAAAGATTTTAAATCACCATTTGGTGTGAAAACAAAAATCTCTTTGGCATATAAATTAAGTTTGAATTCCTCTACAAAATCAATAGCACTTCCTGCAGGATTATCCATAATTTCTTGTAATTTGGTGATCCAGCTATCTAAAGTCTCATCGTTATTACTGTCACCTTCTTTGTACTTGTAGTGCGCCGCATATCCTTTTTCAGCAATTTCATTCATTCTCTCGCTCCTGATTTGGACTTCAACCCATCTCCCTTGAGGACCCATTACAGTAATGTGTAAAGCTTCATATCCGGTAGATTTAGGGGCAGAAATCCAATCTCTCAATCGAGTAGGGTTAGGTCTAAAAAAATCGGTGACAATTGAATAGATTTTCCAAGCAATAAATTTTTCATTTTTTAAGCTAGACTTATATATAATCCTTACTGCAAATTTATCATAAACTTCATCAAAAGACACTCCCTGGCGTTGCATCTTTCTTCTTATAGAGAAAATTGACTTTGGACGTCCCTTAATGTTATATTTTATTTTTTCTTTTTTAAGAACTCCTTCTAAAATCTCACTAATTTTTTTTATATACTTGGCTTGCTCATCACTACTTTCTTTCATTTTGAGTAATATCGAATTATAAATATCAGGCTCAGTATATTTTAGAGCTAAATCTTCCAATTCAGATTTGATATTATATAATCCAATTTTGTGAGCTAAGGGTGCATATATATACAATGTTTCAGAAGCTATTTTTAATTGTTTATCCTCTCTAAGAGAGTATATTGTTTGCATATTATGAAGTCTATCAGCAATTTTTATAATTATTACTCTAACATCATCATTTAGCGTTAATAACATTTTTCTAAAATTCTCAGCTTGAAGAGAAATATCTTTATCTTTTTTTAAGCTTGATATTTTAGTAAGACCATTTACAATACGAGCCACTGTTTGTCCAAAAATTTTTTCAATATCTTCAATGTCATAGTCAGGAGAATCCTCAACAACATCGTGAAGTAGGGCGGAGGCAATAGAGGTGGCGTCCAGACCAATTTTTGCCGCTACAATCTTGGCCACAGCAATGGGGTGAAAAACATATGCTTCGCCAGATTTTCGTCGTTGATTTTTGTGCCCATCAACAGCAATATCAAATGCTTTACGAATTAATTTTTTATCGGTAGCAGTAAGGCGTCTGTAGCTGATGCTAAGTAGTTCTTTGTATTCTTTAGCGATCGCAGCATTTTCCTTTTTGATTTCAATAGCCGTCATACCCTAAAACTAAAACAAACATTTGTAACAAGCAACCATGCTACAAAATTTTTACAAAATTGTTTTAAATCGTGTTAATTACATAAGAAATTTACGTTGGCGTTTGGCCTCAAAAAGTAAAATTCCTGCTGCGACGGAAACATTCATAGAGTCTAAATCTCCCAGCATTGGAATTTGAATTTTTATATCTGCTGCGCTGCGCCAGATTTCAGACAATCCAGTACTTTCTGGTCCAACCGCTAGGGCAGAAGGACCACTAAAATCGATATCAATGTAGGGCACGGATTCTTGAAGTATTGCGCTATAGATTGGAATACTTCTCTCGTTTAGAAAGCTAATGGTTTCTTCAGATGTTGCAACAGCTATTGATACTGTAAATAGTCCGCCTACGCTGGAACGGATCACATTAGAATTGTAGAGATCTGTTCTTGGATTGGCAATAATGACCGCATCCACATGAGCAGCATCTGCAGTTCTCAATAATGCACCAATGTTTCCAGGTTTTTCAGGGGCTTCAGCAACTAAAATTAAGGGATTAGACCTTAATTTCAAATCGTCAAGTGTATGTGATTTGCTTTCCGCGATTGCGACAATTCCCTCAGTACTACCACGATAGGCTATTTTGTTGTAAACCTTAGTGGATATTTGAATGATTTCTGTTCCTTTCGTTTTGTAAGCAACGATTCGACTTACATCAATTAAATTAGGTTCAAATAGTAGTGATTTTATAACGTATCCTCCTTTGATTGCCAAACTCAACTCTCGCTGTCCTTCAATGACGAAAACTCCTTCAATATTGCGCTGTTTAGCCTTGTCTTTTAACATTAAAATACGCTTAATAATGGGGTTTTGTAAGCTGGTTATTTCTTTAAACATAAAACAAAATTAAGTTTATTTAGCGCCAGAAAAACACAATTCTTTTTGAATCTTTTAAATGTATTGATTTTAAGGCTTTTTATATTTTTCCGAATATCGCTTCCAAAGTTTAGTTTGATGGCTTTCCAAGCTGATATTCCGACCGTCTATGAAGGCTCTTGTTAAATTATTGCTGCGCATGTCTAAAGCGTCACCTGTACTGATAAATAGGGTTGCGCTTTTACCAACTTCTATGCTGCCATACTGCTTATCTATGCCTAAAATTTTAGCGGTATTCAATGTGATCAATTTCAAGGCTTGTTCTTTGCTCAAGCCATAACCAACGGTTGTACCAGCATAAAAAGGAAGGTTTCTAGAGTTCATACGCTCCATGTCTCCACTAGCTTCTAGTGCCACAGTTATTCCAGCATCAATCAATACTTTTGCTAGTTTATAGGGCAAATCATAGTCTTCATCCGATTTATTGGGACGTAAATGCACCCGTTGTAAAAGCACAGAAATATTATTTTCTTTTAAAAACTCTGTCACTTTATAGGCTTCGTAAGCCCCAACTATTGTGAGTGCTTTCACTCTTTGTGTTTTTGCAAAACTGACNGCATCTACAATGCCTTTTTCATCGTTTACATGNATGAATAATTTGGTNGTTCCTGAAAACAATCCATTGAGTGCTTCATAAGGNAAATGCACCCCTTNNNCCCCCAATNTATTATGTGCTTTTNCATTTNTAAAATAAGTCTCAATTTNTGCAACCTCCTTGTTGTAATCTTNATTNATTTTTAAACNTGGATTTTCNCCNCTGTGTTGATGTCCATAAGCAAANATTTNAGGCCAATTCATATGCATACCACCATCGGTTTTGATAACGGCGTCTTCCCAATTCCATGCATCAAANTGAACNACCGAGGATTTTCCTGANAAAANACCTCCTCTNGGNGTAATTTGACCAATTAAAACCCCATTGGGACGCATGCTTTCTACNACTCTTGATTCTGTATTGTAGGCTATTAAACTCCTAATGTGNGGATTCCANATNCCAATCTCNGAAACATCATCNGANGCTCTTACGGCATCAATTTCAACCANNCCTAAGGTAGAATTTGGAATGATAAAACCAGGGTATACGTTTTGACCTTTNGCATCNATTATTTCCATNCCAGAGCGGTCTAAGGAGGCGNTNATGGCGCCTACATATTCAATAATTCCGTTTTCGAAAATAATCAAACTATTTTCAATGACTGNNCCGTTACCAAGGTGTGCTTTNGCACCANTAATAGCGATTCGGCNTTGTTGTGCTGGTGCAGGNGTTTGTTGTGCATANAGCATGCATACACTTAAAAGTNTTGTGATGTTTATTGNTAATGTTTTCATGACTNAGTATTNAATTTCGTTGTTATCTANNGTATCACAATGCATGTCTTTCTTTTTGTTGACCNTTATAGGTTGGGTTTTCATGCCTTTGTTTTTAGCCTCTAGGAGCATCTGNATTAATGTATTNCGCTCTTTTTTTATGGCCGCTCTGTGTTGTTGGTCNNCTTCAATATCAAAATAAGTAGCCCCTTCAATCAATGTCTTTTCNGCTTTNGCATAAACCGATAGGGGGTGGTCGCTCCAAAGNACTAAATCGGCATCCTTACCAATTTTAATNCTTCCNACTTTGTCATCAATATGCAGAAGTTTTGCTGGATTTAGCGTCACCATTTTCCATGCATCTTCTTCTGAGGCACCTCCATATTTAACCGCCTTTGCAGCTTCTTGATTTAAGCGTCTTGACATTTCAGCATCATCACTATTGATAGCGGTTAAAACCCCCGTATTATTTAGAATTGCAGCGTTGTATGGTATGGCATCATTGACTTCGTATTTGTAAGCCCACCAATCGCTAAATGTTGAAGCCCCCGCACCATGTGCTTTCATCTTGTCTGCTAATTTATAGCCTTCTAATATGTGGGTAAATGTATTGATTTTGAAGTTGAATTTTTCAGCGACTTTCATCAGCATATTAATTTCACTTTGTATATATGAATGGCAACTTATAAAGCGTTCCTTGTTTAGAATTTCAGCTAAAACTTCCATTTCAGCGTCTATTCTGTAAGGCTTGCCGCTTTTCTTTTGCANATCATAAGCTTTTGCCCTTGAAAAGTAGTCTATATACATTTGTTCGACCCCCATTCTTGTTTGGGGAAATCGACTGTAGCCACCCCAGTTGGACTGTTTGACATTTTCACCCAAAGCAAATTTGATGAACTTCGGAGAATTCTTATAAATCAAATCCTCAGCAGCCATACCCCATTTGAGTTTGATGATGGCTGAACGCCCCCCAATTGGGTTGGCCGATCCATGTAAAATTTGAATGGTTGTTACCCCCCCTGATAAATTTCGATATATATCGACATCATCGGCTTCAACAACGTCCTCAATACTCACTTCTGCAGAAGAATTTTGCCCTGCTTCATTGATGCTGGCAGCTGCAATGTGCGAGTGTTCATCTACAATACCTGAAGTCAAATGTTTTCCAGTCGCATCAATGACCCGCGCTTTTTTTGAATTTAAATTTTGTCCAATAGCTGAAATTTTTCCGTGCTTCACCAGAACATCCGTATTTTTTAAGACCCCTTGTGTTTCATTGGTCCAAACCGTCGCGTTTTTGAAAAGCAGGGTTTCAGCTTCAGGAAGTTTAAGATTTCCGTAGGCCCCATTGGGATAGGTGACTGGCTGTAATGTATTCTTATTTTCTTTTGATTTAGAGTTATTCTCTGTTTTTTTAGCTTCCTCCGATCCTTTGTTTTCTCTTTTAATTATCAAAGCTTGCTTGCTTCCATCTCTAAGATGTAAAACGCCATTCAAATCAGAAGCATCGGTTGTAATTTTTGCATTGAATCTTAAAAATCTTTGATCTGTTGTATCTGCTGCAGTAAATAAAATTTGAACCCAGTCTTTGCTGTAGCTTAATGTGCTGCTTCGTTTTGATTGCTGAGAAGTAATTGTAGCTGAAGGCTTGTGTTTACCCCCAGTAATCTCCAATGTTAAAGAATCATTTTCAGCCATAAAATTATATGTACCTCTAATGTCTTTTTGTGTTAAATCTTCAAAAATATGACGCGATCCGCGAATCCAATGTTCTAAAACAGTGGCATTAGATTCGAAAAAATCTCCTGAAGTCATCATAAAATTTGCGAAACTTCCTTTTTCTAAGTTCCCAACTTTATCATTTTTTAATATTTGTGCAGGAACTGTTGTTAGGGCTTTTAAAGCTTCAGATTTACTCAAGCCATGTTCAATTGCACTTAAAATGTTTGTTTTAAAAGATTTGGGGGATTTTAAACCTTGCATGGTAATAGCAAAGGGAACCTCATTATTTTCCAATGCACTTAAATTAGCCGGTCTTTGATTCCATTCTCGCATGCTTTCTAGTTCAAGTCTGTCTGCTAAAAAAGGATCTTCAACGTCATAAGGTTTTGGGAAGTTNATGGGTATGATAAATGTCGCATTTGTATTTTTAACAGCTTCTATGCGTTCAAATTCATCACCACCGCCCAAAATAGTGTATTGAATGTCAAATTGATCGCCCACTTTGTCTGCACGAATGGCATTGGCACGGCTGCCCGCGGCGAATATTTGGGTTAAATTTGTGTTTTGATTGAACGCTTCAAGGGTAAGATCAGTATTTTTTATATTTCCTTTTTCATACCAATCAGCATCGTAATACAATTGTCTTAACAATGCCATTGAACCCATGATAGAAGTTGGGTAAGTTTGTCTAGATTGTATGCTTCTTGATAAAGAAAGGTATTGTCCCGATTTATTTGACAGGATTCGCGTGCCTTCGTCTCCATTGAGATCCAAGGCTATTAGTGCTCCAGTTCCTCTTACAACACCATCCTTTATATGGGTGTTCACCAATCCAATCCCTTGCTCTAAAAGTGCTTTGGCCGTTTTTTTATCAAACTCAAAATCAGAGATGGCATTTTGTTCAGCACGAATATGATCATTCCAATAAAAGCCAGATCTATTTGAATCGTATTGTGTAGAACGTCCATAGCCAGGGGCAGGCTTTGCATCCATGATTCCATAAGTTGAGTACACGTCAATAAATGAAGGGTAAATATAATTTCCTCTTCCGTCGATAATATAACTGTTTTTGGGTAAATTCACAGATTGGCCGCTTTCAACTACCAATCCATTTTGAATTAAAAGCGTTCCATTTTCAATCACATTATCATGATTGACGTAAATTTTAACATTGGTTATGGCGGTAAAGTTCTTGTGATTTGCTTTAACTCCATCATTTTTTGGGCGGTAGTCTTGAGCTACTGAAAAAAGAGCAAAAGAAAGACTCAAAAAAGTAAGTTTCAATTTCATTTTAAATTTTTTAGGAAGATAAATATACACATAAACTTTGATAGATTGCTAAACAACTGCTGCGGGTAGCTGGTGAAGTTAAAATTAATTCTTAGTTCATGTAATTCACAACAAGTGCTACCACTTGGTTGTAACTTTCAATTCCTTGAGTTTGTTGGTTGGCTTTAAGAAAGCCACTATAAACACGTTTAAAAATAGGCTCTAAAGGGTTTTCAAATTGCGCCCATTGTTCTTCACGGTTTCTAAAGTCTTTTGTAATTCCTGAATGTATATTATTTGTTAGCGCTTCAAAAGTTGTTTTGTCACGCTTGTACAAATCCTTCAAACAATAGCGCAAGGCAAAAGTATACGCCGCATATCTTAAATAGGGGTCTTTGTGATTGTAGGTTGCTAAAAAGGCTACAAAATTAGCTTCGCTTTCTGCGGCATAACCCAATTGGTGTGCTTGCTCGTGCGCCAATGTTAGCGGCATGGAATTTACTGGAGTTTTTGAATTNACTTGCGCCTCGTTTGTAAATGGATTTAAATAGCCACTAAAACCCATATAGGCNAGTGNTAAACTATAAAGCGATTGCTTTTGACTNGGTGNNNCGTAGGNCAAAAAAGNGTAGGATATTGACAGAGCCNTGTAACCTTGAGNTACTTTNTTACTTATTTTTTTAAAATNATAGGGGATTTCNAACNNTTTTGAGNNGTCTTTTGAAATTTCTGAATGCNANCTCATTNGAACGCACAATCAGCTTTTGAGTGACTTCANTCAANGCNGTGGTTGTATATTCAGAATTTAGATTCAGGCGCTGCTCAATCGGCATNCNATAGTANTTCAANCCCCAAAGCAGGTGAAACATAAAATAGACTGAGGATGCNGCCACCATAATCCNTATCAAATCGTCCTTTAAGCGTAGTTGTTTGAATCCTTTTTTGNTTAATTTATATNACCAACGAAGCATAAAAATTAAAGCCATGCTGTAAATAAGGTCTCCNACNGAAAAAGGCANCCAACCAAAAACAAGACGNAATAGTTTCGAAATAAACGGGTAGAGCAGANTGCTGTAGTAGGTTTCTACAATTTGAGGANAATGCNTCAAAANNTTGAGCATTAAAATTTGGGGNAAAATACTAAAGGCNAGAAGCCATCGAAGTNCTTTAGACATAGATCAAATGTAGNAAATNTAATTTTNTTTNAGANGATATGTNTACCTTTGNTAANCCAAAAAAAGTTTATGAATAANGANATCTTAAGTTTAGANCCNCAAGNNNTTTGGAAGCACTTNACCGCTTTAAATGCAGTCCCGCGNCCTTCAAAAAANGAAGCGCGNGTCATTGCCTTTATGANNGCATTTGGTGNAAGCTTGGATTTGGAAACNTATGAAGATGCTATTGGAAATGTCATCATTCGTAAACCTGCNACTCNAGGGATGGAGGANCGAAAAATAGTCNTATTGCAATCGCATTTAGANATGGTTCATCAAAAAAATNCAGNTACAGATTTTGATTTTTTAACCCANGGNATTGAAATGTANATNNAAGNCGATTGGGTNAAAGCCAAAGGAACCACTCTTGGNGCNGACAATGGCTTGGGTGTGGCAACNATNATGGCAATTTTNGAAAGTAAAGACNTTCCNCATCCNGCANTGGAAGCTTTATTTACCATTGACGAAGAAACTGGAATGACTGGNGCCANGGGNCTTCANCCNGGTGTTTTAAAAGGNGACATTCTTTTNAATTTAGANACTGANGAAGACNATGAAATTNGTGTTGGNTGTGCTGGAGGAGTCGATGTTACTGCATCACGCACCTATCTTGAAGAACCATTACCTCAGGGCTTTGTTGGCTTTTCATTATCAGTTAAAGGATTACAAGGTGGCCACTCCGGAATGGACATCCATAAAGGTTTTGGAAATGCTAATAAGTTAATAAGCCGATTACTCTACGATGGCTTTAATCTTTATGGATTACGTATTTCAAAAATAGACGGAGGTAGTTTGCGCAACGCGATTCCCAGAGAAAGTTCCGCAGTTGTTGTAGTTGATGCCGTATACCAAAACTCCTTTGTAAGAGCTACAGAGACTTTAATTGATGCTATCGAAAAAGAATTTAAAACCATTGAGCCCGATCTCATAATCTCGCTTAAACCTTGTAGTTTACCTGAATCGGTGATGGAATTAGCTGTACAACAGCCTTTGATTAAAGTTTTGAATGTTGCCCACAATGGCGTTTATCGCATGAGTTCAGAGATTGAAAATTTAGTTGAAACTTCAAACAATCTAGCCCGTATTCTTATTGAAAAAGGCCAAATTCATGTAGGCTGTTTGACACGATCTTCTACTGAAAGTTCCAAGCAATATTTAGCCCAAAGCTTAAAAGCAACTTTTGAATTGGCGGGTTGTTTAGTGGAATATTCAGGATCATACCCTGGTTGGACACCCAATATGGAAGCATCTATTTTAAAAGTATTAACCGATTTATACATACAGATAAATAAAACAGAACCTCATGTCGCCGCATGTCATGCAGGACTGGAATGTGGTATTATAGGAACTCATTACCCCAAAATGGAAATGATCAGTTTCGGACCGAATATTAAAGGAGCCCACTCTCCAGATGAATCGGTGCAAATTTCTTCAGTTCAGAAATTTTGGGTGTTTATTAAGGCCGTTCTCAAAGCCATTCCTAAAGCTTAAAACTATTTTTATTTCTCAAGCATTTCAACAATAAACACTAAATCTGTATTTGGTTTTATTGGACCTCGACCGCTTTCTCCGTAAGCAAGATATGAGGGCAGATAAAAAAAGGCTTTTTCACCTATAGTCATTCCAAAAACTCCTTCCTTAAATCCAGGGATCATTTGAGCCTCTGCACTAAAAAGCATGGGCATTGGCTTGTATAAACCTCTTTGTTCTTTTTGAATACTGAAGGATCCAAATTCCTCATCTATTTTTTTAACATTAGTTCCAAATAATTTACCATCTGAAAAGTATCCTTCATAAAATAAGCTTACCGTTTGCCCTTGTTTAGGTTTTTTTCCATTACCCTCAGTGATAGTGTAAACCATAAGACCTGAGTCTTTAGTAACAGCCTTGTTTTTGTAGGATTCGATTAGGGGTAGATATAGAGCAGCAGCAGCTTCAATTTTTTCTTCAGCTAATTTTTTTTGACGTTCTGTCTCTAATTTTGCTTCCTCCTCTTTCTTTAATCTTTTTTCTTCTAGTAAGGGTAATTCTTTTTCCCAGCTTTTAGCAGCATTAAATCTCTTGGATTCTATACCTTGAGCAATAATATTTAATGATAAAATAGTAATATCATCAATAGGCTTATTATTTCCTGGATTGACTTTAACATTTGAAATGGAGTCTTGAACCTCTAAACCTTTTACAACTTGACCAAAAATAGTATGTTTATTATCTAGCCAAGGAGTTGGAACTTCAGTAATAAAAAATTGACTACCGTTTGTAGCTGGACCTGAATTAGCCATTGATAATACCCCAGCTTTATCATGTTTTAAAGATTCATCAAATTCATCTCCAAATGAATATCCTGGGCTTCCAGAACCTGTTCCAGTTGGATCTCCTCCTTGAATCATAAACTTATCAATTACTCTATGGAATATTGTTCCATCATAATATGGTATTCCCTTTAATGAGTCTGCTAAATTTGGATGAGTACCTTCCGCAAGCGCAACAAAGTTAGCAACTGTAAGCGGTGCTTTTTTATAAAATAATTCTACAACTAGTGTATCTTTAGAAGTTACAAATTCAGCGAATAAACCGTTTCCAAGTTCGGGATATTTGTTTTGACATGACAGTGTAGTAAATAGTAAAGCCATACTCAAAATAAACATAGTTTTTTTAATATATTTCATGATGATTTATTGTTTAATTGTTTTTAATTATTTCATTAATATTAACTTCGTATACCAAAGGAGTGTTTGGAGGTATTTTATCATTATCTCCATAAAACCCAAATGCTAATTGTGAAGGAAAAATAAAAGTCATTTTATCTCCCTTGCTCATCAATTTCAAACCCTCTCTAAGACCTAAAAATAATTCTTCTTGCTCCATAAAATATGTTTTTTCTAGCATTTTTTTTTCACCGTATATATAATTACCGTTCAAGTTTTTAATTACATATTTATAGAATATTTGATCTCCAAATTTAGGAGTGTAAGATGAGTCCGTGTTCTGTTTTTCATTTCTGTACCAAAAGCCATAATTTGAAACTTTAAAATTATTTTTTGAATCTTTAATAATTTCTTCTATTTTCAATTTTTCTTTATTGTTTATGTGTTTATTAATTTCGATGGAAGTATTTATAAAACTTCCTGAATTTTGTTGAAGGGGCATTCTAGCTTTTATATCTTCACAACTAATTGTGATTAAAATGGTTATAAAAATATAGATTTTGTTCATTTACTTAAAGAAGTGCCATTATCATTTAATAAAAACTCAAATTTAGATACAATTTTTTCTAAACTTAAATCACTTTTACCACCTGCAGCATTTTTATGTCCTCCACCATTAAAATGATGTCTCGAAAATTTATTTACATCAAAATTTCCTTTAGATCTAAAAGAAATTTTTACTATTCCCTCAGATTTATTTTCAATAAAAATAGCAGCTAATTTAATGCCCTTAATGGAAAGACCATAATTTACTAACCCCTCAGTATCACCTTTTTGATAGTTACACGAATCTAATTCTGATTGAGATAAAGTAATATAAGCTGCGTTGTGTTGTGTAATTATTTTTAAATTGTTGAGAGCTATACCCAAAAGTTTAATCCTGTCAAAACTATTTGAATCATATATTTTGTTGTGAATTTCAGAGTGATTAATTCCGCAATTCATTAATTTTGCAACTACATTATGAGTTGTGGGTGTAGTTTTTGGAAATCTAAATGAAGCTGTGTCTGTTACAATTCCAGTATATAATGCCTCTGCGATTGATTTATTTAACAGATCTGAATCTCCGATTCGATTTATAAAATGATATATCATTTCAGAAGTTGAACCCATCTCAACGTCTGAATACATATAAGCTGCATAATCTTCAGGTTGTTGGTGATGGTCAATCATTATCTTTGGGGCTGTATTAGACTCTAAAATTGATTTCATATCACCTATTCGATGTAAAGCATTAAAATCAACTGTAAAAATTAAATCTGCAGAAAATAATATTTGCTTTGCCTTTTCTACATCAGATTCAAAATTAATTATCACGGAAGTACCAGTTAACCATTTTAAAAATTTAGGATAATCGTTTGGGACGATAATACTAGTTTTATGTTTTTTTTGTATAAAATAATGATATAACCCTAGTGCTGATCCAATAGCATCTCCATCGGGGTTATAATGTGGGATAATCACTATTTTTTTAGGTGAATTTAATAGTGACTTTACATCTTTAAAAGCTAAATATTTCATAATTGACAAAGATACAATATTTATAAATAGCTCAATAAAGTGTTTTCATTTCAAAATCATTACTTTTGTAGGATTAAAATTACATTCATGTCAAGTAATAGAACATTCACAATGCTAAAACCCGATTCCGTCGAAAAACGAAATATAGGTGCTATTTTAGAAAAAATTACTGCTTCAGGCTTTCGTATAGTGGCAATGAAGTTAACACAGCTAACTAGATCAGATGCACAAGCATTTTATGCAATTCACTCTGAACGTCCTTTTTTTCCAGAGCTAGTTGATTATATGACTAGTGGCCCAATAGTAGCTGCAATATTGGAAAAAAATAATGCTGTCGAAGATTTTAGAACTTTAATTGGTGCTACTAATCCTGCTGAAGCTGCAGAGGGTACCATACGCAATATGTATGCAGATTCTATTAGTCAGAATGCTATTCATGGAAGTGACAGTAATGAAAATGCTCTACTAGAAGGGGCGTTTCATTTTTCTGAACGAGAAATGTTTTAATCACAAGTCAAAAAGTAGACTATTTGATTAGAAGTTACTTTAGAATTATTTTTTTTACAAGCTCTCTTCCCATATGGTCATTAATCAAGGCTATTATTTTATCTTTACCATATCCCAATTCTTGCCTAAGAACCGAAGATGTTAAATAAACATAAAGAGTACCTTTGTATATTTTTACAGAGCTAGTATAGTTTTGAACTCCTTTACCCATAAGTTCTTGCCAAGCTTTTTCAATTTGAACATTTTCCAACCCATTCTTTAATTTACTATTTTTAACAAAATTGGCTAAAATAACTCCAATTTTTTCATGGTCTTTATAACGTTTACTCATTGACTTAAATCTAATAGTTCGTAAGGTACGTAATGATATATGAGTCCAAATCTATTTTTTAAAACAAGTTTTTTGTCGTTAACTAATAAAACTTCTTCAAAATAGCTTGTGCCATTATCTATATAATTCAAAAATAAAACATTGTTTTTGATTTCAATCTTAAAGTTAAGGATATCTTTAGAAGTTTCAAATGTCCCATTGAAATTGGGCTTTAATTTTTTTCGAAACCCTTCAAAATCTGCATTTATTTTAAAATATTCTATCAAGCTATTAATTTTAAAGCTTCTAAGCATTTGATTATCCATATAAACACTTTCTATTTCCCAGTAACCTTCAATAAATTCAATTTGTTTCTCAGGCTTGGATTTACAGCCCATTGCCAACAAAACAATAATCAATAATGTTCTTTTCATAATTGAAAAATCTCATAAGATTCATGAACGCTTTGAACTGCTTTTTTGGTTCGTTCTGCATGGGTGTCCGAAATAAATAATTGGCCAAAATTGGCATCATTAACCATTTTTATGATCCGTGACACGCGATCGGCGTCTAATTTGTCAAAAATGTCGTCTAATAATAATAAAGGCGTACTGCCACTTTGAGTTTTAAGGACTTCAAATTGTGCTAATTTTAAAGCAATCAAAAATGATTTTTGCTGGCCTTGGCTTCCGAATTTTTTAATGGGGTAGTCCCCAATTTGAAATTCGATATCGTCTTTGTGTATTCCAACAGTGGTGTATTGTAAGGCACGGTCTTTGTTCATGCTTTCTTTTAAAAGACCTTCAAGGGGTTGTTCAGCAAGCTGGCTTTTATATTTCAGACTAACCATCTCGTTATAATTACTGATGGACTCGTACTGCTTCATAAATATAGGTGTAAAAATTTCTGTAAAGGCCTGTCGTTTAAGGTGAATTTGAGTACCTAATTCAATGAGCTGATCGTTGTATAACTGTATTGTGTCAAGATCAAAAGTACGGCTGGAAGCGAAATGCTTTAACAGGGCATTACGTTGGACTAAAACTCGGTTGTATTTAATTAAATGTTCCAAATAACTCTTATTACCTTGAGAAATTACCCCATCTATGAATTTTCGTCTCAAATCACTGCCTTCAGTGATTAAATCTCGGTCTGCAGGTGAGATGATAACCAGCGGCAAAAACCCAATATGGTCGCTAAAGCGTTCATAGGCTTTGGCATTACGTTTGATAACTTTTTTTTCCCCTCTTTTTAATGAAACAACTATTTTCTCTTCTTTATCATTTTTGAAATAACGGCCATCAACTACAAAAAAATCTGCACCATGCTTGATGTTCTGTGAGGAGATGGGGTTGAAATAACTTTTGCCAAAAGAAAGGTGGTAAATAGCGTCTAAAACGTTGGTTTTTCCAATACCATTGGGACCAACAAAACAATTTACTTTTTGATTAAACTCGAAGGATTGATGTTCGAAATTCTTGTAATTAATAAGATTTATCGTTTTTAATCGCATTTGTAAAAGCAAAATATTTTGTACCAAACGCGATGTGCGTTCTTGGTTAATTAAGTTGCAAATTATTGAAAAATAACAAATAAAGTAGTATTTTTTATGGAATAAAATTATATTTTTGCCCATCAGAATTAAGAATATTATGGCAACATATAAAAAACGCGGGGGTAAGCCCAAAACAAAGGTCGATATGCAACAGTCCATAGAGGATGGATCCACTACGGCTGAGGTTTTTAACAGTTTGGACGAGGGGGTTTCAAAAACTGAACAATGGGTCATCGCAAAACAGAAATACATTTTCATCTTTATGGGATTGGCCGCCGTTTTAATTTTAGGCTTTTTGGGATATGACAAATACATTCAAGAGCCGAAAGAGCGTACTGCCATGAATGATATGTACACGGCTCAAACATATTTTGACGAAGCCGTTTCTTCAACAGATAAAGATTCTCTTTACACACTTTCTCTCAATGGCAATGGTTCCAAATATGGTATGTTGGACATTGCAGAAATTTATGCTGGTACAAAAGCTGGGAATTTAGCTAATTACTATGCTGGAATGGCCTATATGAACATGAAAGATTATGTCAATGCCATTGTATATTTAAACTCTTTTGATACCGAAGATGATGTTTTGGGACCTATTGCTAAAGGCGGTATTGGAGACGCTTTTGTTCAACTAGAGCAATTGGAAGACGCTTATGATTATTATGTTCAAGCGGCCAAGCTTAAAACCAATAATTATACCACACCAATTTATCTTTACAAAGCCGGTGTTATTGGTCTAAAAATTGATAAGGACAAAAAAGCACTTGACTATTTTGAATCTATAAAGACAGACTTCCCTGATAGTCCAGAAGCTAAAAATATTGATGTTTTTATTGGAAAAGCACAGGCTGAGATCAATTAAACTACATGGCAACGTTAAATAAAAATTTATTTAATTACGACAAATCATCACTTCCTAAATCCAATGATTTTAAAATCGGTATTGTAGTTTCACAGTGGAATCACAAGGTTACTAATGGTCTTTTAAATGGCGCTTTACAGACGCTTGAAGACTGTGGTTTAGTATATGGAAATATTTCGATCAAATACGTTCCTGGTAGCTTCGAATTGATTTACGGGGCTAAAATAATGCAGGCTTGTGATGTAGACGCTGTCATTGCCATTGGATGTGTTATTCAAGGTGAAACCAAGCATTTTGATTATGTTTGTCAAGGAGTTACCCAAGGGATTAAAGACCTCAATGTTTTAAACGATGTCCCTGTTATATTTTGTTTATTAACCGATAACAACATGCAACAATCCTTAGACCGTAGTGGCGGTAAACTAGGTAACAAAGGAGTAGAGGCTGCCATTACTGCGATTAAAATGGCTGCATTAAATAAGAGCTAATAAACCCTGTTTACAAATTTCTGATTTCTGGCTTTATTTCTGCTTAAATTTTAAGTATTTTTAATCATTGCAAGTTCGTATGGGATTCCAATCAAAATTAAAAAAATCAACATCTCCTTTTAAATTTAAAAGGTCTCGGCGATCTTCATTTGTAAACTTGCCTCTTTTGTTAGTTTTGATTTTAATAATTCTAATTAGCATTAATATATTGTAGCTTAAATTTGAATAAATAGATGGGCTTATTTAAACTTAGAAAAAATAAAAAATTCAATTATAAGCCGCGTTATTATAAGAGTAGTAATAGTCCTTTTGAAATTAAGCACAAGTATGAGGATCAACGGGTTACAGTTGAAAAAGTAAATTTAAAACGAACTTTAAACAATGCTATCAATGATTTAAAAAACAGGGATATAAAATCCACTAAAACCATTGCTTTTATCGTACTAATTTTGGTTTTTATTTTTTTATTTATTATTAATTTTGAACTATCGATTTTTTTTAATTAATGGCAAACATTATTCAACTTCTTCCAGATCACGTGGCCAACCAAATTGCAGCTGGTGAGGTCGTTCAACGTCCTGCTTCTGTGGTGAAAGAATTATTAGAAAATGCCATTGATGCTGGTGCCTCTCAAATTAAACTCATCACAAGAAACGCCGGAAAAACACTTGTTCATGTTATTGATAATGGAAGTGGAATGAGTGATTCTGATGCCCGACTAAGTTTTGAACGTCATGCCACCTCCAAGATAACTTCTGCTGAGGATTTATTCTGTTTAAATACCAAGGGATTTCGTGGTGAGGCTTTGGCCAGTATTGCGGCCATTGCCCATGTTGAATTAAAAACAAAGTTAAGGGGCAAATCTTTGGGTATATCGGTTAAAATTGAAGGCAGTAAGCTAAAGTCCGCAGAGGAGGTGTCTACTTCAAATGGAACCTCAGTTTCTGTTAAAAATTTATTTTTCAATATTCCCGCAAGGCGAAATTTTTTAAAGTCAGACCCTGTTGAATTAAGACATATTGTGGATGAATTCCACAGGGTTGCCATGGCACACCCGCAAATCAATTTTTCTATGTATCACAATGACAACGATTTGTTTGATTTGAGGTCAGAAACGTTTCGACAGCGCATCATTCATATTTTTGGTGCTAAAATGAATGAAAAGTTGGTGCCAGTTCTAGAGGATACCGAGCTACTGAAGATTTCAGGTTTTGTAGGAAAACCCGAATTTGCAAAAAAATCAAGACGTGAACAGTTTTTTTTTGTTAACCATCGTTTTATTAAAAGTTCGTATTTAAACCACGCTATTTCATCTGCTTTTGATGGCTTGTTGCTTCCCAATAAATTTCCGAGTTACTTTCTAAATTTAGAGGTGGATACCAAAAGCATTGATATCAATATTCATCCTACCAAAACAGAAATTAAATTTGACGACGAGCCTACTTTGTATGCCTTGTTACGTGCCGCTGTGAAACACAGTCTAGGACAATTTAGTATTGCACCTGCCTTAGATTTTGAAAGAGACCCGTCTATGGATACCCCTTACAGGCAAAATTTGAACAATGTAATTTCACCAAAAGTAGAGGTAGACCCTTCTTTTAACCCTTTTAGAACTCAAGCTAAATTCAGTACTAGAAACAACATTTCTAACCCGGAGGGACTTTATTTGGGACTTGAATCAAGATCCAATTCTGATTTTAATCCAATTGTCGAATCTCAATTTGAATCTGATGCACTACAATCTAGTATTTTCGAGAAAGAGTCTTTTGAAAGTGCCCAAAACACCTTTCAGCTTCACAACAAATATATTGTAGGTACCATTAAATCTGGATTAGTTGTTATCGATCAAAATCGTGCGCATGAACGCATTTTGTACGAACATTATTTANAACAAATTACTTTAAAAGATCCGGTTAGTCAACAATTATTATTTCCATTGCGATTAGAGTTTTCAACCCACGAATTGTCTGTTCTAAAAAGCATACAGCCACAACTTATTCAAGCTGGATTTAAGTTCTCAGCCTTTGTTTCTGATTCCTTGGAACTTGCGGCATTGCCTGTCGGAGTTCAAGACGCATTTGTTTCAAATATTTTTGATCAATTAGTGAGCGATATTCAAAACGAAGTGCCCGATTTTAATTTCAGTCAAAGCGACTTGCTGGCAAAATCCATTGCCAAAAGTCTTGCCACGAAAAATGGAAAAAAATTAAGCACACAAGAACAAGAATTTATTATNAATGCGCTTTTTGCATGTAAAGAGCCCACATTCACTCCCTTCAACAAAACCATTTTTATCACTTTAGAAGGTTCTTATTTAGACTCTAAATTTAATTAATATGATGAGAATAACCCCTGCTGTTAAACACCTTTTAATACTAAATGTCATAGTTTTTGTTGGTACTTCCTTTTTGGGTAATAAGTATTTTTTTGATGNAATTTTAGCACTTTATTATCCGATGAGTAGCGCTTTTAAGTTTTGGCAAATTGTAACCCATATGTTTATGCACGGTAGCTTTACTCACCTGGTTTTTAATATGTTTGCTTTATGGATGTTTGGTACTGCAGTTGAACAACAGTTTGGGCTTCGTAAATTTTTGATTTTTTATTTGAGCTGCGGTTTTGGTGCAGTTGCCTTGACTTTTTTGATATACTTTATTCAGATTTACCCATTGATTAGCAACCTGGAAGCAAATGGCTTTTCTTTCGATTTGATTCAAGAACTTACAGCACTCAATATCTTAGAAGGTAATATGTTTAAAGGAGAACTTTTGGTAAATAAAATGCAAGCTTTATTGGAGTATAATGGGATGTCTTTAAGTCAAGTAGATAACATATCTTTCAAAGCTCTTTTTGATCTGAATGTTAAAAGTAATGGATCAATGGTAGGTGCCTCTGGCGCTATTATGGGTATTTTAGTAGCTTTCGGTATGTTGAATCCCAATGCAGAATTAATGCTGATTTTTTTACCAATACCTATCAAAGCCAAATTCTTCATTCCCGGAATCATTGCATTAGACTTGATTTCTGCTACTACCGGTGTGTCTTTCTTTAGCCCTAGCAATACAGCTTATATTGCTCACATTGGAGGGGCTGTTACTGGGTTCTTAATCATGTATTTTTGGAAAAAAAATCAATTTAATAAATACCGCTGGGATTAAATGACAAATTTATATCAAGATATCAAATCAAAGCTTACTAGCTTAAATGTGTTAGAGCAAATAATTGTTATTAATACAATAGTCTTTATTTTATCAAGTTTTTTAAGCTTATTAAGTAATAAATCTGGTTATCAAATTTTAAATATATTTTCGCTATCAAATGACATTTGGGAAGTAGTACTTTATCCATGGACTATTTTAACTTATGGTTTTTTTCACTATAGTTTTACNCATTTGTTTTTTAACATGTTAGTTTTATTTTTTTTAGCCAGGACGTTTTCAAACCTATTTCTTCCTCGCTTGGCTCTTAAGGTTTATTTATTAGGAATAATTTCAGGAGCATTATTTTTTTCAATTACTTCTTATTTAATTCCGGGTATTATAAATATTAATGCTCCTCTTGTTGGTGCCTCTGCTGGGGTTCGCGCATGTATTATTTTTCTATGTGTTTATATGCCAACTAAGTTAGTTAGCTTTTTTAGGTTTAGTTTTAAGCTTAAATATTTAGGCATATTAATGGTTTTTTTNGATTTACCTGGTCTTTTTTCAACAAACTCTGGTGGAACTATTGCTCATATTGGTGGATATGTTTTAGGCTACTTTTATGCTAACCAGTTACAAAATGGTAAAGAGATAGGCCTAGTTTTAGATAAAATTCTAGATTATTTTAACTCTAAATCATTTTTTAAAATGTTTCAAAGAAAAAAAATGAATATGAATAGTAAGATTTCAAGACAAAGGCGAGGTGATTTTAGTAACCAAAAGCAGGTTGATTTAATTTTAGATAAAATTAGTAAAAGTGGCTATGAAAGTTTGACCCAAAAGGAGAAAGACTTTTTATTTAGAGCTGGAAAAAATAAATAGTTGAAAGGATTAAGTTTTTTAGATAAGTTTGTATTTCTGCTTAACTCAATTGCAGCGATTCTTCTAATATTTTCATATATTTTACCTTTTCTACCTCCCAAATCTTTCTCTTTTTTATCGGTTTTAAGTCTAGCCGCACCNTTTTTATTATTCATCAATATTATTTTTGTTCTTTACTGGCTTGTTAAAATTAAGTTTCAATTAATTTTATCTTTATTTGTTTTAGTTTTAGGCTTTTCTCATATTAAATCTTCATTCAATTTTAATTCTACAAATGATTCAAATACAGCCGGTATTGAGATCATGAGTTTTAATGTTCATTTATTAAACCTTTATAATTGGATTGATTCAATAAATGTCCCTAANGAGTTCCTTTCATTTATCAAAATTCAATCTCCAGATGTTTTATGTGTCCAGGAGTATGAGAGTAGTATTGCTCTGGATTTAAACTATCCATATTTTTATGGCCCTAGGTCCAAGAATAAGTCTGAACTTGTAATTTTCTCAAAATTTAAAATTATTAGCTCAGGTCTTATCGACTTTCCAAATTCATCAAATCGAGCAGTTTTTTCTGATCTTATTATTAAATCTGATACCATACGCATTTATAATCTACATTTACAGTCAACAGGGATAAGTATCGATATTCAAGAATTAGATGCTAATAAATCTGATAAATTAGTTAACCAGTTAAGTTCCAGCTTTATAAAACAACAAGAGCAAGCAGAATTATTAGTATCACATTTAGAAACTTCGCCTTATAAAATTGTGGTGTGTGGAGATTTTAACAATACTGCATATTCTTATGTTTATAAAATTTTAAGGGGTAACATGTTAGATTCTTTTGAAGTAGCTGGAAATGGCTTTGGTAGTACTTTCTCTATAGATTATTTTCCTTTGCGTATAGATTTTATTCTATCTGATCCGAGTTTTAAAATTTTAGAGCACACTAANTTCACATTCCCATATTCNGATCATTACCCAATATCTAGTAAATTCANTATTCCTTANTATNCAAATAACNTGNTATACAGCAGGATGCTTCATTAAAAANGGAACTGTTTGAGGTCCTAGGTTGAACATTAAATCTAATATGCTAAGATTTGGTATATACCCATATTTTGATTGAAATACCTGTGAGTATATATTTGTTTTAATTATTTTATTTAAATGCGTTTCTATTAAAAACCTGTAATCCATACTTAACAAATCTTTTGAAAAATCTTCTGATTTTTTATAAGAAATTTCTAGTTCGAGACAGTTATTTATGGTTTCCATACAACTAAGAATAAATGGCAACAATAAGTTATCACTTTTTTCAAATAAGGGGCGTAAGTCGTCTTCATAATATTCAAAGAATGGAGACGAATTATATGCACTTTTAATAGATTTCCAATGGACAGCTTTCCACTTAGTACTATTGTCAATTAAAATTTGCCCGGTTTTTTGACGTTTTTTTTGTGTGAAATGTACAGGTATATGAAGTCCCATCTGACCATTTGATCCATAAATATAGCAACGATTTCTTAAGGTTTGTTTTTGATAGTTGTCCTGTACTTCTAGATAAATTTTTGATGACTGAACAAAAACTATATAATTAGAAATACTAGGGAGATATGAAGGATAAATTAAGGTCATACAAGTATTCTATTAAACAACTTGCCGTCTTTTTTTAAACTTTCTATATCCATAATTAATCAGTAGTATAATCAAAAACGGAATTAAGTATGACCTCCTTGGACCCTCGAAATGTACAGTAGTAAAAACACGTTCCCATCTAATTTTATTAAAGCCCTTTCCATAAGAGTTCCAACTCATCCATATAAATACAGGCTTTCCAACAATATGATTTTCTGGAACAAAGCCCCATCGCCTAGCATCGATAGAATTATATCTATTATCTCCCATCATCCAGTAATAGTTTTGTTTAAATGTGTATTGTTCAACTTCAGTTTCATTGATATATACTTTTTTCCCTTTAGCATAAATACTATTACCTTCGTATTCCTGTATAACACGCTTGTATAAAGGCATATTGGTAGTGGTTAGTTTAATAGTTGTACCTTTTTTGGGGATATATACTGGGCCAAAGTGAGCCATATTCCAAGGGAATTCCGCATCTTGTGGAAACATGTTTTTGTCCGGATATTCTTTAGGAATTGGCATTCTTTGAATACTTTCTACACTAGGGTGATTTTTAAAAAGTTTTGCGTTTTCCGCTGTTGAAGCTGATAATCTGAAAGCAAAGTCTGATTTTTGGATACCATCAGTAATATCATAATAAGTTTTTAGACGATTATCAATATTTCTGCTAAATTTTTTCCCTTCTTTTATAGTGCCTTCGTAACTAAACTGTAATTTTGCTCTGCTTGGTAGTATATTTTTTTTGCCGTTTGTATATACAAAGCCATTTCTTATTTCAAGTGAATCTCCTGGTAACCCCACACATCGCTTTACAAGATTCGTCTTCTTATCTATTGGTTTATAATAATTACGATTTGGTGTGAAATCGTTCATATCTAACAATGTATCAGCGGGTTGATTGAATACAACAATCTCATTGCGTTCAATTTTATCCCATCCTGGAATCCTAAGGTAGGGGAGTTGAAATTTATTTAACCAAGAGTTTTTGTTTTCCTCTTTTCGATCATTAAATAGGTATGATTTTTTTTTAACAAATGGTATTGTGTCATGTACCATTGGTAAGCTTAAGGTTGTCATTGGTACCCTAGCACCATAATGCATTTTGCTTACTATTAAAAAATCACCAACTAGTAGAGATTTTTCTAATGAAGAAGAAGGTATTACAAATGGTTGCATGAAGTAGATATGAACAGTACTCGCAACTACTATTGCGAATAGAATTGAGTTTATAAATTGTCCAGCTGAAGATTTTGGTTCTCTTCCTCGATTTTTTACATGTTGAACATTGGTAAAATAATTTAAATAAAAGCTATAAAAGCCAAGACTTAATACTGACAATAAAGTGTCTTGATTTTTGTTTTTTCCAAAACTTCTTGCTGTTTCAACCCATATCACGGGGAACATAATACAATTAATCACAGGAAGAAAGATAAAGAAGATCCAATACCAAGGCCTATTTAAAATCTTAAATAATACAATTGCATTGTAAACAGGCACAAAAGCTGCCCAAAAGTTTTCACCTGCTTTTTTGTATAATTTCCATGTACTAAAACCATGGATTAGTTGAACTAATAAACCAAAATAAAACCATTCTAGTAGAGACATAATTTATTGTTTTTGTATTTAGAGTTATTTTATATGGATTTATTAATCATTGAATTTTTAAAACATCTTTCATTGAAAATACACCTTTTCTTCCAACTAACCATTCAGCAGCTATAACTGCGCCTAGTCCAAACCCTTGACGANTTTTAGCGCTATGATTAATCTCTATGATATCAACTTCGGATTCATANCTGACGGTGTGAGTCCCAGTTGCNTTTTTTTTACGTTTTGATTTAATATTTATTTGATTTGGTTCAATCGATTCTTCAACGGTCCATCTTTTATATCTGCTATGATCAATTATTGTTTCTGCAAGTTTTATTGCAGTTCCTGATGGATTGTCTTTTTTCTGAGTGTGATGAATTTCTTCAATTTTAATATCATAACATGATTGACTAGCAGTGATCTTTGCTAATCTTTGGTTTAACTCAAAAAAAAGATTTACTCCTAAGCTAAAATTAGGAGCATATAAAAAGCTACCATTTTTATTAATACATAGATTTTTTATTCTATTAAAATTTTCTAGCCATCCGGTTGTTCCAGAAACAATTGGGATGTTGTTATTTAGTGAGTGTTTGATATTATTCTCAGCAGCAGATGGAACGCTAAAATCAATCGCTACGTCTGCATCGCTAATATTTAAATCAGTAATTTCTTTGTTAATTATACCTACAACGCTATGTCCTCTTTTAATCGCAATTTTCTCTACAACTTTACCCATTTTTCCATATCCAAACAGTATGATTTTCATAGATTAAAACTTTAAGTTTAGTGAAAGTCCAAAATACGTATTGTAGTTAGGATTGTTATAATCAATAAAAGGCTCAATTGTTAGATTTTCGTCCATATTATATTGAAGTAAATGAGCATCTACATTTGCATCTATAATGTTTAGAGCATACATTCCTGCTGCTATTAATATCGACATTTCTTTGTTTCGTTTCAAGGACCTTTGAGCTCTAATTAGTGCTTCTTTAGATATAAATGGAGTTGCTCCAGTACCAAAATATTCATCATCTGTAAATCCTGCTAATCTTCTTTTGTATGCATCTCTATAGCTATCATATAATTTATCGTTTTCAAAATAGAAATAAAGGGCAGTACCAATAGCACCGTATACTATTGGTATTTTCCAATATTTTTTATTGTAAGCCTGACCCAAACCAGGCATAACAGCTGAGAAAAATGCGGCTTTTGATGGCCTTAAAGGATCATTATTAACTTTCTTGATTTTTTTNACAAGAATGTTTGGGTTGTTTTCAATTGAACTGTTTTGGGACTTTACCCAAAAGCAAGTAAAAAAGCAAAAAATTAGAGTAAATGCCTTATAAGTCACCTTTCAAAAGTCTTATTATGCGTTTATAATCTTCTTTAGAATTAAATGGAATTAAAATAGTTCCATTATCTATTCCTTTCATTTTAACATTAATTTTTTTATCAAAGAGTTTTAAAATAGTCTCAATTCCATCATTTATAAAATTAGGATTTTTAATTTTATTTACGGGATAAGATTCTTTTAGTTTATTAATTTTTTTAATCAAATTTTCTGTTGCTCTAACAGAAAGTTTTTTTTCGATAATCAGTTCATATATTTCTATTTGTTTTTTAGAACTATTAATATTTATCATTGCTCGACCATGTCCCATGCCAATAAATCCGTCACGAATACCAGTTTGAATAATTGGGTCAAGTTTTAAAAGCCTAAGATAGTTTGCAATAGTTGAACGCTTTTTCCCAACACGATGGCTCATTTGGCTTTGTGTAAGTTTGACTTCATTAATTAATCGCTTGTAGCTCAGCGCAATTTCAATAGGGTCTAGGTCTTTTCTTTGAATATTTTCTACTAAGGCCATTTCTAAGGATTCTTGATCATTAGCTAATCTTATATATGCTGTAATAGTTTTATTGCCCAACATCTTAGATGCTCGAAATCTTCTTTCGCCCGATACTAATTGAAATAAATTATCGTNAACCTTTCTTAAGGTTATTGGTTGAATTAGTCCTAGTTCTTTGATCGATATCGCCAACTCATGAAGAGAATTTTTATCAAATTTTGATCTTGGCTGAAATGGATTAGGTGCAATGAATTCAATTGGAATTTCTTGCACAGAACCAGTTTTAAACCTGTCTTTTCTCAACTCATCTTGCTCATTGTCTGGTGTTGGTTTTTTCAAGAGTACTGAAAGTCCACGCCCCAAAGCTTGCCTTTTTATTGCTTTTGCCATTTTTAATTCTGATTAAGTAGAAATTCCTTTGCCAAACTTAAGTAATTTGAAGCACCTTTACTATTGACGTCATAATTAATGATACTNNCACCAAAACCTGGCGCCTCTCCCAAGCTAACATTTCTTTGAATAATTGTTTTAAAAACCATATTGTTAAAGTGGTTTTTAACTTCTTCTACAACTTGATTTGAGAGTCTTAGTCGAGAATCATACATAGTTAANAGAAGACCTTCAATTTCAAGTATTGAATTATGTATTTTTTGAATACTTTTTATAGTATTAAGAAGCTTTCCAAGTCCTTCAAGAGCAAAATATTCACATTGAATTGGTATTATAATTGAATCTGAAGCAGTAAGAGCATTAATTGTTAGGAGTCCTAATGATGGGGCGCAATCTATTATAATATAATCATAATTTGATTTTATTGATTTCAAAGATTTTTTGAGCATATATTCTCTATCTTCAATATCAACTAATTCAATTTCAATCGCAACTAAATCAATATTTGAAGCGATTATATCTACATTAATTGCAGATGACTTTGTAATAGCATCTTTCACATCNCAACTTTGTTCTATCACTTCATATGTTCCATATTTAAAATTATCAGTATCAATACCAAGTCCTGAACTTGCACTTCCTTGAGGGTCTGAATCAATCAACAACACTTTTTTTTCTAATACACCAAGAGAAGCTGCTAGATTTATGCTAGTAGTGGTTTTNCCTACTCCTCCTTTCTGGTTAGCTACAGCTATAATTTTGCACATTTAATAAAAAGTTGCTTTTATGTAAAAATACAATTATTTGCTTTTAATAAATACCTATGAATTAGAACAATATTAACAATTTATAATATTAGAATACTANATAAATACAAAGTTTTTTGTTTCTTCTAATTAGATGCTTTAGAATTTAAAATCATAANTCCACTTAATAATATTAATCTTTCTTTAATACAGTATCGGAGACTATAATAAATATATCTTCATTTTTTTTCTTCATATAATATTTTTCTCTGGCATATTTTTCAAAACCATCAATTGTTTCAAATTTTTTCAATACTTCATTATCACTTTTTATTTCACCAGTGTAAAAACTTTTTTTAGATTTTAATTGTTTGATTTCATTGTTTAGTTCTCTATGAATCAACCACGAATTTGCATCAAAGAAAAGCATCCAAATTATAAAGATAAATGATGTAAATAGAAATATATTTCTATATANATTTAGCCATTTTTTAAAAAGAATTAATTTATTATTCATTTAATTTTAAAATTATTTGATTTACATTAACGCTTGAATTGTCATGATTTTCAATAATTAAGTCAGCAAACTTTACGTTTGGTTTAATATATTTATCGTGCATTGGTTTTAGAGTACTTTTAAAACGACTCATGACTTCTTCACGAGTCCTTCCACGTTCTGAAATATCTCTTTTAACTCGTCTTTCCATACGTATTTCACTATTTGCATTAATAAAAACTTTAAAATCAAAAAGATTTCTAAGCTTTTCATTGTTCATAATAAGAATTCCTTCNACAATTAATATTTTTTTTGGTTTTATTAAAATTGTTTTAGTGGTACGATTGTGAATTTTAAAATCATAAATAGGTTGTTTGATTTCACCCCCATCTTTTAATGTTTTAATNTTTTTGTAAAGAAGTTTAAAATCTATAGCATCTGGATGATCGTAATTTAGAAGACATCTTTTTTTGAATGTAATATTAGAATTGTCTTTGTAATACGAATCTTGTGATATAACTTGAATTTTTGAAGAAGGGAATTTTGATGTTATTTCATTTACAATTCTGGTTTTACCACTACCACTACCTCCGTAAACTCCAATGATAATCATACTTAAAATATAAACGTATTAACAAAGTTAATATTTTATTTGATGTATTTTTAGAATTCATAACTTAATCTAAACTGTTAATAACTTAGATGTTTTAATTTGATTAAAACATTTATTTTTGTGCTTAAATATTTTAAGTTATGTCTGAAGTTATCGAATCTATAAAGTGCTTGATTATTGGTTCTGGCCCCGCCGGATATACAGCTGCAATTTATGCATCACGCGCTAATATGTTTCCAGTATTATACCAAGGAACTCAGCCTGGAGGACAGTTAACAACAACTAATGATGTTGAAAACTTCCCTGGCTATCCTGAAGGAATAACAGGACCTGAGATGATGTTAGAGTTGCAAGCTCAGGCTACAAGGTTTGGTGCTGACGTTAGGGATGGATGGGTTACCAAGGTAGATTTTTCATCAACTCCACTCAAAGTTTGGGTAAATGACACAAAAGAAATCCAGTGCGATAGTATAATAATTTCAACAGGAGCATCAGCTAAATATCTTGGATTAGATTCTGAACAGAAGTATCTAAAGCTAGGGGGTGGAGTATCCGCATGCGCTGTTTGTGATGGTTTTTTCTATAAAAACCAAGATGTTGTTATTGTTGGTGCTGGAGATTCTGCATGCGAGGAAGCCCATTACCTCTCAAAATTGTGCTCAAAAGTAACAATGCTCGTAAGACGTGACGTTTTCAGAGCTTCCAAGATTATGGCTAATAGAGTTATCAATACAAAAAATATTGAAATTCTTTATAATACTGAAACAATAGAGGTTCTAGGNGATGGCCAAGTTGTTAATGGAGTAAAAGTCAAAAATAAGCTGACTAATGATGTTNAGGATATTCCTGCTACAGGTTTTTTTGTTGCAATTGGTCATAAACCTAATACCGATATTTTTGTTGATTATTTAGACTTGGATGAAACAGGTTATATTATTAATATTCCTGGGACTTCTAAAACCAATGTAAAAGGTGTTTTTGTTAGTGGTGACGCTGCTGACCATGTTTACAGACAAGCAGTTACAGCGGCTGGAACAGGCTGTATGGCCGCATTGGATGCTGANCGATATCTGTCTTCAAAGGAGTGTTAGATAAGAAGAATTAACTTATCTTAATTCAGCTCCAAGTTCATTTTCTAATCTTTTTTGTAATTTTAGCATTACTTTTTCAATTTCTCTTTCGTTAAGTGTCTTTGATTTATTCTGCAGAGTAAAACTTACGGCATAGCTCTTTTTCCCTTTAGGTAAGTTGCTACCATTATAAACGTCAAATAAATTTATGTCTTTAAGGATTTTTTTATCTGTTTCTTTTGCAATTTTATAAATTGACTCAAAACTAATTTCTTTATCAATAAGTAATGCAAAATCACGTTTTACAATAGGAAACTTCGGAATTTCACTGAATTTAATATTGTTTGATTTCAATGAGTCTAGCAATGCAATCCAATTAAAATTAATGTAGTATACTATTTGTTCAATATCAAATTTTTTAGTAATACTTTTTTTAACAATCCCATAGTCAACAATACTTTTCCCCCCAATATTTAAAGTTTGTCCTTCACTAAATATATCACTTTTTTGATATGTATATTTAATTTTGGAAAGTCCAATTTTTTCAAGAAGTGNTAATACGATACCTTTTGCATAGAAAAAATCAATTGAGTCGTTAGATTTTTTCCAGTGTGTTGTAGATTTTGTTCCTAACATCAATATAGATAAGTGGCTAAATTCTTTATTGTTTCCGTCAATTAAGTGGTATGTTTTTCCAAATTCAAATAATTTCAAATGATTTTGCTGACGATTTAGATTATATAATATAGTTTCCAATCCAGAAAATAGCATTGAAGTTCTTAGAACTGAAAGGTCATTGCTTAGGGGATTTAAAATTTCAATTGGTTTATTATTANTTGTCTTCTCAACTAAATAAGAATATTTATTATTTGTTAAAGAGTTGTTTATAATTTCAAAAAATCCCAGACTAACTAAATGATTAGCTAATGAATTTTCAATTTTATAACTGCTATGTTTAGATATATTTGAAATAGATGAGTTTAGCTTTTGACGACTTTTTATATTATTGTAACCATAAACTCTTAAAATTTCTTCAATAACATCGATTTCTCTTTCAACATCATTTCTAAAAGCAGGAATAGTTAAACCCAATCCCGCTTCAGTAACACTATTGACCTTAATTTCTAGAGACGATAATATTTGTTTTACAGTCTCTTTTGGAATTTCTTGCCCTATAAGTTTATTTGTGTTTTCAAAACTTAAAAACACCTGTTTATCCTTGATTTTTTTTGGGTATTCGTCAATCAAATCACTTGAAATTTCTCCTCCAGCAATTTCAGTTATAAGAGTGGCCGCATATTTTAATGCATATTTTGTGATATTTGGATCTATACCACGTTCAAAACGAAATGAAGCATCAGTGTTAAGCCCATGTCGTTTCGCAGTTTTCCTAATACTTACTGCATCAAAATATGCTGATTCAATAAATATATTTTTAGTAGATTCTTTAACACCTGAATCTAATCCCCCAAATACACCAGCTAAACACATTGGAGAATCTATATTGCATATTATTAAGTCTTCAGGATCTAAAGTGCGTTTAATTCCATCCAAAGTTGTGAATGATTCGGATTTTTTGGCATTTCTTATAATAACTTTTTGACCATTTATTTCATCGGCATCAAATACGTGTAAAGGTTGACCTAAACTATGAAGTACATAATTTGTAATGTCTACAATATTATTGATAGGGCTAAGTCCAATCGCTTTTAGGCGCTTTTGCATCCAATCAGGAGAGGCTTCNATTTTAACTCCGGAGATTGTAATGCCGCAGTAGCGTGCAGCTTTGTCTTTCGCTTCAACAGTTACATCAATTTTTAAAGTTCTGTTGTCAACATGAAAACCTGAAACTGAGGGGCTCATCAGTTCTGGATTTAACCCTTCTTGAATCAAGCCTGCTTTGAGATCTCTAGCCGTGCCGTAATGACTCATTGCATCGGCTCTGTTTGGGGTNAAACCAATATCAAANACAACATCATTCTCAATATTAAAATTTTCTGAAAGGNGACTTCCTGTGGTTAAATTTTTATCNAATACCATTATGCCATCATGGTTGGATCCAAGACCCACTTCGTCTTCAGCACAAAGCATTCCATAACTTTCTTCACCGCGAATTTTTCCCTTTTTGATTTTCCAAGCTTCGCCTTCTGCAGTATATAAAGTGGTTCCAATGGGAGCAACAGCAACTTTTTGACCTGCGGCAACATTAGGGGCGCCACAAACAATTTTTAGGATTTGGTCATCTCCAACATCGACTGTAGTTAATTTCAATCGGTCTGCA
>NZZM01000020.1 GCA_002698705.1 Formosa sp.
TTGTTCCATCCCCAATTGTTCCATCCCCAATTGTTCCATCCCCAATTGTTCCATCCCCAATTGTTCCATCCCCAATTGTTCCATCCCCAATACATTCCATAGTTAGGTCTAGTTTGTATATTAATTACGATATTCGAGTCAATATTTTCTCCCCAACCTGCATTATTTGATTCTGAATTATTATCTGAATCATAGCTACTATTGTAATTATCGACCTCGGTAAAAACTCCATCATTTGAATCGGAGTATTCGTTAACTTTTCCTTTAAAGTAATCATTGTAATAACTATTTCCTTGTTCTTTTACTGAGTTTTCACTCTCATTACTTGAATTGTAAACCTCATTTTCAGAATAACCATAAATACCATCTTCATACATGCCAACGTACTGGTACGAACCACATGATATCAATAAGTAGGAAGGAATTAAAATAGTTAATGCCTTATATAATTTTTTAGAAAAGTTGGTTAAATTCATATCGGTTTAAATTAAATTGTTGAACACTTTAAAAATACTTAGTTTTGTAATACGTATATATTTCTATTGTAACATGTTCAATAGTTATGCCAAAATACAACAATATGGCTAAAAATCTTACAAAACGATCAGAGGATTATTCAAAATGGTACAATGAATTAGTCGTCAAAGCTGATTTAGCTGAAAACTCTGCAGTCCGCGGTTGTATGATAATCAAACCTTATGGTTATGCAATTTGGGAAAAGATGCAATCAGAGTTAGATAGAATGTTTAAATCAACAGGCCATCAAAATGCTTACTTCCCACTTTTTGTCCCTAAAAGCCTTTTTGAGGCAGAGGAAAAAAATGCTGAAGGTTTTGCCAAGGAATGTGCCGTTGTAACACATTACAGGTTAGAAAATGATCCAAATAGTCCTGGCAAACTGCGTGTTGATCCAAAATCAAAATTAGAAGAAGAGCTTGTTGTAAGGCCAACTAGTGAAGCTGTTATATGGAATGCATTTAAAGGGTGGATTCAATCCTACCGGGATTTACCAATTCTTATAAATCAATGGGCTAATGTGGTTCGTTGGGAAATGCGAACCAGACTTTTTTTGAGGACAGCTGAGTTTTTATGGCAAGAAGGACATACAGCACATGCTACTAAAGAAGAAGCATTGAAAGAAGCAATTCAAATGAATCAAGTTTACGCTGATTTTGTTGAAAAATTTATGGCTATCCCTGTTGTTCAAGGCATAAAAACTGAGAGTGAACGTTTTGCTGGTGCTGAAGAAACTTATTGTATTGAAGCTTTGATGCAAGACGGGAAAGCTTTACAAGCAGGAACTTCTCATTTCCTAGGTCAAAATTTCGCTAATGCTTTTGATGTTAAGTTTATGACTAAAAAAGGAACTCAAGATCATGTTTGGGCTACTTCGTGGGGTGTTTCAACAAGACTGATGGGGGCTCTTGTTATGACACATAGTGATGACCAAGGCTTGGTTCTGCCTCCAAATTTAGCACCATATCAAGTTGTAATAGTTCCGATTTATAAAAGTGAAGAACAACTAATTTCAATTTCTAAGGTAGCAAATAAAATTTTGGAGCTTCTGAAACCCAAAAGTATAACTGTCAAATTTGATAACCGAACCACTCAGCGCCCAGGCGCCAAATTTGCTCAACATGAACTACAAGGTGTACCTCTAAGGATTGCTATTGGACCAAATGATTTGAAAAATAATACTGTTGAATTAGCAAGGCGTGATAATCTCACAAAAGAAGTAGTTCCTATTGACGGATTAGATTTAAAAATACAAAGTTTACTTATTCAAATTCAAAATTCATTATATGAAAAGGCTTTAATTTTTAGAGATAAGCATATAACTGAAGTAAGCGATTTTGAAGACTTTAAAACGACATTAGAAACCAAAGGTGGATTTATTTCTGCTCATTGGGATGGAACTTCTGCAACAGAAGAAAAAATCAAGAAAATAACAAAGGCTACAATTCGATGTATTCCAATAGGCAATGAAGTCAAACAAGGTAATTGTGTTTATTCTGGCGCTCCTTCAAAATTTAGAGTTTTATTTGCTAAAGCTTATTAATTGAAAAAAATCCTTTAAAAAAACAATATCGATTCTTGTGGCATTTAAAAATAGTTGTATTTTTGCAACCGCAACAAAATTATTGTAGCTGTTCTGTATTTTACAATTNAAAACAAAACGGCCCGTTCGTCTATCGGCTAGGACGCCAGGTTTTCATCCTGGTAAGAGGGGTTCGATTCCCCTACGGGCTACAGAAATTTAACTAAAAAAATATTATGGCGAACCATAAGTCAGCANTAAAAAGAATTAGGAGTAATAATGCAAANCGTATACTGAATAAGTATCAGCACAAAACTACTCGTAACGCAATCAAAAGTTTNCGTGATTTGAAGAATAAGAAAAAAGCAGAGAAAGCTTTTTCTTTAGTATCTTCAATGATTGATAAATTAGCAAAGCGAAACATTATTCATGATAATAAAGCTGCTAATTTAAAGTCCAAACTCTCCAAGCATATAGCTAGTCTATAATCTAAATAAGTATATTAAAAAAAGCCTTTATTATGATAAAGGCTTTTTTTAACTTCCCATTTAACCATTCATAGAAATTAAAAACTCTTCATTATTTTTCGTTTGCTTGAAACGGTCATTGATGAATTCCATTGCTTCAACAGGATTCATGTCAGCTAAGTATTTTCTCATAACCCACATGCGTTGAATAGTTTTTTCATCTAGTAATAAGTCGTCCCTTCTGGTACTGGATGAAGTTAAGTCTATTGCAGGGAAAATACGGCGATTCGATATTTTACGGTCTAATTGGAGTTCCATATTTCCAGTTCCTTTGAATTCTTCAAATATAACCTCATCCATTTTAGATCCAGTTTCAGTGAGAGCTGTTGCTATTATGGAAAGTGAGCCCCCATTTTCAATATTTCTTGCCGCTCCAAAAAATCTTTTTGGTTTGTGAAGCGCATTAGCATCAACACCACCACTTAAAATTTTTCCTGATGCAGGTTGAACAGTGTTGTACGCCCGGGCTAATCGAGTAATTGAATCCAAAAGAATAACAACATCATACCCACATTCAACCAATCGCTTAGCTTTCTCTAATACTATATTTGCGATCTTCACATGTTCATGTGCTTCTTTATCAAAAGTAGAAGCAATAACCTCACCTCTAACATTTCTTTGCATATCAGTTACTTCTTCTGGGCGTTCATCAATTAATAAAATCATTTGATAAACCTCTGGGTGATTTGCTGCAATTGCATTTGCTACATCCTTAAGAAGCATTGTTTTTCCTGTTTTGGGNTGTGAAACAATCATTCCTCGCTGTCCTTTTCCAATTGGAGAAAATAAATCCATTATTCTAGTAGAAATNGTATTTTGTTTTTCAGCAATATTAAATTTTTGCTTTGGGAAAAGAGGAGTTAAATGTTCAAAAGCAACACGATCTCTGACNACTTGAGGATCCAAACCGTTGATTTTACTAACTTTTATTANAGGGAAATACTTTTCACCCTCTTTNGGTGGACGCACATGCCCAAGCACTGTATCACCATTTTTCAATCCAAATAAACGAATTTGAGATTGAGAAACATAAATGTCATCAGGTGATGAAAGATAATTATAATCAGAAGACCTTAAAAATCCGTATCCATCTGACATTACATCTAAAACACCCTCACTTTCAATAATTGCATCAAATTCAAAATCTGGCTCCTTGTAACGATTTCTATTATCTTTATTTCCGTTATGGTCTCTCTTGTGATGGTTGTTTTTGTGATGATTTTGCTTTTTATGTTGTTTTGGTCTGTTTGAATTTTCTCTAACTTGATTTTTATCTTTTTCTAAGACATCATTNTTTGAAGCTATTTTATTTTTTGAATCTAATGAACTATTTTTTTCATTTATATGATTAGTTCGTACAGGTTTTTTAGGAAGATTTTGTTCAGATTTTTTATTTTCTTTAACTACTCCTTTTGGGTTTCCATCAGGATTATCTGCCTGAAAGTCTAGAATTTGGTAAATCAAATCTAATTTTTTTAAACTGCTGAATCTTGGAATTTTTAGTTCTTTGGCAATTTCTTGTAGTTCAGGAAGTTTTTTTTTCTTTAAGTTGAGTAATTTCAAACATTTTGAGTAATTATTTTATTTAGTTGTTGTTTTAAGGTTGCTACAGCAACAATTGTTTTTGTGGGATAGTCTAATTGAGAAGTTTTTTGTTAAGTATAACCGAATTTTATATGGGTGAAGTCGACCCAATAGCAGTGCAATTATACAACTTTATTTTTAAATTTTTTGTACATGTAATAAAAAAGAAACTATTATTTTTACTATCTAAATAAATTTAATGCTTTTAAGAATACAATCATTGTACTTGCTTTTAGCCTTTATATGCTCGGGAGTTTTATCCTCCATAACTTTTTTGGTCATTAAAAGTGGCGTAACAGTGGGGATAATTGATTCCCTTGCTTTCATTGTTTTGTTCCTAGTTTCTGCCTTGCTTTCATTTATTTCTATTTTTCTTTACAGATCTAGACAGACTCAATTCGTTTTGGGACGTNTAAACATCATATTAAACTTTATTTTACTAGGATTATTTATATTCCGATTGCTTAATTCTTCTCTAGTGATTAACGGTTCTGAAAAAGGCTTTGGCCTAATACTTCCTGTTTTTTCTATAGTATTATTAGTTTTAGCTAATAAAGCAATAAAAAAAGATGAATACCTTGTAAAATCTGTAGATCGATTAAGATAAACATAGTATCGGAGTATAAGTAGAGCTAATAAGNCCTNAACTGTAAGTTTCTAAATTTTTCATTAACTACCTTTTAAATTCTATAACGTCTAGGTTATTAATATTCCCTTTAGAGATTTCAAAACGAAGCATTGTTCTAACTTTGTGAAACCCATGGATTCCAATTGCACCAGGATTCATGTGCAGTAAATTCAATTTTTTATCTTTCATCACTTTCAATATGTGAGAATGACCTGAAATAAATAAATCAGGAGAATCAACTTCAATCTTCTTAATAACTTCTTTTGAATATCTGTTAGGATATCCACCAATATGAGTTATCCAAACACTTAAACCCTCTATTAAAAAATTTTGATTTAAAGGAAATTCAAGTCTAGCTTTTGCATTATCAATATTTCCGTAAACAGCTCGAAGTGGTTTCAAGCTTTTTAATGTGTCTGTGACTTTAAGATCTCCAATATCACCGGCATGCCAAACTTCATCACAGTTATAAACATGCTTTAAAATCTCATCTCCAATATATCCGTGTGTATCTGAAAGTAATAGAATTTTTTTCATTGAATATCGTAAATATCAAAAGGGTATTTGTACCAATGTATTATATTTGTTTAATAACAAAAGTATCAAAATAGCTTGAAATATTTCATTGACTTGTCTTATAATGGTTCCAAATACCACGGATGGCAAGTACAGCCCAATGCTGTAACTGTTCAATTCATCTTAAACAAAGCACTTTCAATGATTTTGAAATCTACTATTAATTGTATGGGTGCAGGTCGGACAGATACTGGAGTTCATGCCGCTAAAATGGTTGCCCATTTTGAGTCAAAATTAATTTTTGATATAGAACAAGTTGTATTCAAAATAAACGCTTTTCTTCCAAAAGATATTGTTGTAAATAAAATACAAAGGGTACGCAATGATGCTCACGCAAGATTTGATGCAATAAGTAGAACGTATTTTTACAAAATCACTGCTGCCAAGGACGTTTTCGAATATGATAAAAGCTATTTTTTCAATCGTGNCTTGGATATATCTCTTATGAANAGTGCTTGCCAAATTATGATGAACTATAAAGATTTTGAATGCTTTTCAAGAACTAAAACAGATGTCAAAACATTTATATGCAATATTGAAAGTGCAAAATGGGAACAAACTAAAAATTATTTGGGGTTTACAATTACAGCCGATCGCTTTTTAAGAAATATGGTTCGTGCTATTGTTGGTACAATGTTAAATGTTGGNACTAATAAAATATCTTTGGATAATTTTCAGGAAATAATTCAATCTAAAGATCGTTCAAAAGCGGGCTCTTCAGCACCAGCAAAAGGACTTTACTTGACCGAAATAAAATACCCAAAATCAACTTACTTAGATGAATAAAGTTAATCATACTGTTTTTGATGCGTCGCTTTTCCGTCGTCTTCTGAATTATACAAAATCTTATTATACTGTTTTTATTCTGGCACTAGTCACTGTTATTGGTTTAGCTTTATTTGGTGCTTTACGGCCAAAAGTTTTACAGATGGCAATGGATGAAAACATTGAACAAAAATTTCAGCCTGGATTTTTAAAGTATGTTATTTGGATGTTTGGCTTACTTTTTTTTGAGGTCATTTGTAATCTTACTTTTATTTACACAGCAAGTTGGTTAGGTCAATCAGTTGTAAGAGATATTAGAATCAAATTATTCAAGCACATCCTTGGATTCAAAATGAAATATTTTGATAATTCATCAGTGGGAGTATTGTTAACAAGGACGGTTACTGATATGGAAAGAATTGCTGATATTTTTGGGGAAGGTCTTTTCATGATTTTTAGTGATATACTTAAAATGTTGTTCGTAGGTACTGTTATGTTTTACATGAATTGGCAATTAAGTCTTGTTGTCTTTTTTACTCTCCCTATTATTTTATTTGCTACAAAAATTTTTCAAAAATATATGAAAAAAGCTTTTGAAGAAGTTAGGAATGAGATTTCAAATTTAAATTCTTTTGTTCAGGAGCGCTTGACTGGAATGAAAATTGTTCAATTATTTGCTAGAGAAGATATTGAGTTTGAAAGATTTAAAACTATTAATGGTCGTCACAAACGGGGGTGGATAAAAACAGTATGGTACAATTCGCTGTTTTTTCCAATAGCAGAATTATTGTCTTCAATTACACTTGGTATAATAATATGGTTAGGTGGCCTCAATACTATTTTTGAACAAACAGCATCTGTGGGAGATTTAGCAGCATTCATAATGATGGTACCAATGATGTTCCGTCCATTACATCAAATTGCTAATAAATTCAACACCCTTCAAATGGGAATGGTAGCGGCCGATAGAGTGTTTAAAGTATTAGATACAAAATCAAATATTTTAGATAACGGGGAGGATAAGCTTACAAACTTTAGAGGAGAAATTGAATTTAAAAATGTTCATTTTTCATATTNAGATGATAAACCTGTAATTAAGGGTATTTCTTTCAAAGTTAATTCTGGTGAAACAGTAGCNATNGTTGGTTCAACTGGTGCAGGNAAATCTACCATAATAAATCTCATAAATCGCTTATATGATATTAAAAAGGGGCAGATTTTATTTGACAACATTGATATAAAATCTTTTACTCTTAAATCACTTCGTGGACAAGTTGCAGTAGTATTACAGGATGTATTTCTATTTGCAGACTCTATTTTAAATAATATTACTCTTGGAGATTCAACTATTTCTGAATCAGATGTAATTCAGGCTGCAAAACAAATTGGTATTCATGATTTTATAAAGGAACTACCTGGCGGCTATTATTATAATGTTAGAGAGCGTGGAGTTATGTTGTCAGTTGGTCAGCGACAATTAATATCTTTTTTAAGAGCATATATTATGAACCCTAAGTTATTAATTTTAGACGAAGCTACTGCTTCTATTGATTCATATTCTGAAGATTTAGTTCAATTAGCAACAAAAAAAATAACTAAAGGTAGAACGTCAATTGTTATAGCTCATAGATTGGCTACTATTCAAAAAGCAGACTCTATTATAGTTTTAGATGATGGCAAGATTGTTGAAATTGGTACTCATAACAACTTACTAAAAAATAAAAAAGGTTGTTACAGTTTATTATATAAAGCACAATTTTTAAAACAAGATAGCTAAGTCAAGTCAACTTCTAATTTTTCAATTAATTCTTGTGTGTTATTGTACATAATAAAGTTACTNTTATTAATGTAAGAAATTTGACCAGATTCTTCACTAACGACAATAGCTAGTGCATCCGTTTTTTCTGTAATCCCGATTGCAGCACGATGTCGAAGGCCAAAGTGTGANGGAATATCTTTTTGGTTGCTAATTGGTAAAATAACCCTTGTTGCTTTAATAATATTATTTGAAATAATTATTGCACCGTCATGAAGGGGGCTGTTTTTNAAAAATATGCTTTCCAAAATTGGCTGAGTTACCTCAATATTCATTTGGTCCCCAGTATCTATCAAAAAGTCTAAATTATTATTTCGCTCCAAAATAATTAGAGCCCCTGTTTTAGTGCTTGCCATTTTCGTTGCAGATTTTACAATTGCAATAGCACTAGTNTTATTTTTTCTGACAGAACTTTTCAAAAATTGAAATCGTCCCAAAAAGGTACTTTTCTTACTGAAATTCGTTGATCCTAGCATTAATAGAAATTTTCGAATTTCTGGTTGAAAAACTACTATAAGAGCGATTATCCCTACACTCATAAATCCACCAAGTATCTTTGTAAGCATTCGCATTTCAAGTGCATCAAAAAGAACAAAAAATAGATAAAAAATTACAATTCCAATAAAAATATTAATTGCTACTGTNCCCCGAATAAGCTTATAAATGTAGTAAAGTAGCAATGCCACTAAGGTAATATCAATTATATCTAAAATACTAAAATCCAATAAGTCGGTAAGAATTTCCAAGTTTAATTATTTTCTTAAAGATACTAAATTAAACCAAATTTAGCCTTTGAAACTATTTACTATACATGTTGAATAATTTAATACACTCCATTGCCTCTTTCACGTCGTGAACTCTTAAAATATTAGCTCCATTAATCAATGCCAGCATGTTAAGTGCGGTAGTTCCGTTGAGAGCTTCTCCAGAAGTGCTTTCTAGAGTTTTATAAATCATTGATTTTCTAGATAAGCCAGAAAGAATTGGGTAGTTCAAATTTTTAAAAACCTTCAACTTATTTAGTACTTTGTAGTTTTGTTCCAAGGTTTTAGAAAAACCAAATCCAGGATCTAAAATTAAGTCTTGTATTCCGTGTTCATTCGCTCTATTAATTCGNTCAGAAAAATATAGATATATATCATTTANAAGATCTTCATATTCTGTATNTTTTTGCATATTCTGTGGAGTACCTTTCATATGCATCATAATGTAGGGGACCTTTAATTTAGCAATAGTTTCAAACATAAGTGGATCCAATTTTCCAGAGGAAATATCATTGGAAATTACCGCTCCTGCCTCAACACATTTTTGAATAACTTTTGATCTAAAACTGTCAATAGAAATTTTACAATCAGGAAATGATTTTAAAATTAAATCTATAACCGGAGTTATTCTTTTTAATTCTTCTTCTTCGGAAACAAAAGCAGCTCCAGGTCGAGAACTGTATGCCCCGATATCTATAAATGTAGCACCTTGATCTANAAAAGCTTCAACTTGAATCAAAATACTTTTTGTGTCTTTATAGCGACCACCGTCATAAAATGAATCTGGAGTAATATTTAATATCCCCATCACTTTAGGAGTTGACAAACTAATCAATTCACCATTACAATTAATACTTAATAAATCCTTTTTGTTTATTTGATTCATCCAATTTTAAAGTTTAAACCCTAAATTTTGACAGTTTGAAAATTTTAAGCGAAATTTACGTAAATTTCATTCCAATACATGCATAATACTTCAAAAGAATATGATGACGTTGTCAGACATTGTAGAGATTTATTTTTAAAAAAAATGAAAGACTACGGATGTGCCTGGCGCATTTTAAGGTTACCATCTCTGACCGATCAAATTTTCATTAAAGCTCAGCGTATAAGGGGGCTCCAACAAAATAAAATTCAACGTGTAGACGAAGGCCCCTCAAGTGAATTTATTGGAATTATTAATTATTGCATCATGGCACTTATTCAAATTGAGCGTGGTATTGTTGAACATCCTGATCTTTCCAGTGACGAAACATTAATGGATTATGATTCTAAAATATCAGAGACAAAACAATTAATGTTAGATAAAAACCATGATTATGGAGAAGCTTGGCGNGACATGCGTGTAAGCTCTTTAACCGATCTTATTTTACAAAAACTTCTTCGCGTTAAACAAATTGAGGATAATGCTGGACAAACTTTAATAAGTGAAGGGATTGATGCTAATTATCAAGACATGATAAATTATGCTGTTTTTGCGCTAATTCATTTAAAAAGTAATCAATGAAGATTTTAACTAATATCGTTCGAGTTTTTGTTGGTTTTCTATTTATAATTTCTGGACTTGTCAAACTCAATGATCCAATTGGATTTTCTTATAAACTACAAGAATATTTTAGTCCTGAAGTTCTTGGCCTTCCTTTTTTAGAGCCGTATGCATTACCTATTTCAGTCTTTGTTGTTGTTTTTGAAGTAGTTTTAGGGGTTTTTCTTTTAATTGGTTATAAGATTAGATTTACACTTTGGAGTTTATTGTCAATGATTGTNTTTTTCACATTTTTAACATTTTATTCTGCCTATTTTGATAAGGTNAAAGATTGTGGATGTTTTGGGGATGCCTTGAAATTAACACCTTGGGAAAGCTTTACCAAAGATATCATTTTATTGGTCCTAATTATCTTGATTTTTTTAGGAAAAAAATTCATTAAACCAATTTTTAGTTCAAGAATAAATAATATAGTTTCTTTATCAAGTTTAGTTTTAAGTTTATCTTTTGGATATCATGTATATATGCATTTACCAAGCATTGATTTTAGGGCTTATAAAGTAGGTGATAACCTTATACAAAATATGAAAACTCCAGATGATGCTCCAAAAACAGTTCAGGAATTTGAATGGATATTTGAGGTCAACGGAATAAAAAAATCATTTATCACAGACGGAACTTACCCAGATACTCGAGGTAAATATATTGGTGTAGATACAAGAATTATCAAGGAAGGNTATCAACCTCCTATTCTAGATTTTTCAATTGAGTTGGATTCTGAGGATTTCACACAATTATTTTTAGACAAAGAACNCTTGNTAATGATTGTAGCTTATAATTTAGACACATCAGATGAAGAGGGTTTAAAAAAACTAAATGTTTTATCTAAAAATGCAATTGATAAAGGATATACTGTTATTGGATTAAGTGCCTCTGGAACAGAATCCATAAAAAGAGCTCAATCAATGTACGATTTGAATTTTGAATTTTATTTATGTGATGAAAAGGTTTTAAAAACAGTTGTTAGATCAAATCCTGGCGTGTTAAAACTCAGTAAAGGGACTGTTGAGCAAAAAGTACACTGGAATGATATTAAAGAACTAGAATTTTAAAATTGGGAAAGTATCTNGTAAAAAAAATTGGTAATTCACTTCTTACACTTTTTGGAGTAATAACGGTTGTTTTTTTTCTTTTTAATGTATTACCTGGAGACCCTGCCTTGATGATGTTNGGTCAAAATGAAAATAAAAACCAATTAGAAATAATTAAAAGTAAATATGGGTTCAATCAGCCACTTTTCACACAATACTTATATTATTTAAATGATCTTTCACCATTGTCTTTACATGTTAATAAATATGAACACTACACAAGTTTAAAATCTAATAATTATACATCCAAGATTTTAGTAGAAAATGATAATAGTAGTTTTGTTTTAAAATATCCATTTTTAAGACGCTCTTTCGCAAAGCAAGGAAAAAAAGTAACTCAAATATTAAAAGAAACCCTTCCAAATACATTTATTTTAGCAACAGCTTCAATTATTATTGCACTTTTTTTAGGTCTTTTTTTAGGTCTTATTTCAGCACTTTATAAAGATCAATTTATTGACCGTATCATTTTGGTCATCACCACTCTTGGTATGAGTTTACCTTCTTTTTTTAGTTCTATAATTGTAGCATGGATTTTTGGTTTCATTTTACATCAATATACAGGATTAAATATGACAGGTAGTTTATACGAACTTGATGATTTTGGCGAATCTTATAGCCTTCAGTTGAAGAATTTAATACTTCCTGCTCTAGTTTTAGGAATTCGACCATTGGCTGTTATTTCTCAACTGATGCGAAATTCTTTACTNGANGAATACAATAAAGANTATATAAAAACTGCACGAGCAAAAGGCTTAGACTCNATNCAGGTATTATTTAATCATGCCTTTAAAAATGCCTTGAGCCCTGTNATTACTGCTATTTCAGGATGGTTTGCATCAATGTTGGCAGGCGCCGTTTTTGTAGAGTATATTTTTGGATGGAATGGGCTGGGGAAAGAAATTGTTAATGCTTTAAATAACTTAGATCTTCCTGTTATAATGGGTGCTGTTTTGATAATTGCTACTACATTTGTAATACTAAATATTTTTGTGGACCTAATATATGTATATTTGAATCCTAAAGTCAAATTAAATTAAATGAAAAATATTTTATTACTTTTTATTTGTGTGAATACTTTTTTAAATTGTCAATCGGCTCCTAAAAAAGTGTTTACAAATGCCGCTTTAGAAGATAAATTTGAAAAGCTTGACCATTCTTCTGTTACTTTTAATGATATTTTGAATAAGTATAATGACAGTTATATTTTNATTAATGTCTGGGCCTCGTGGTGCAGAGATTGTATTGTTAGCATTCCGGAACTAAAAACTTTTCAAAAAGCACACCCAGAGATGATATATGTCTTTCTGTCTTTAGANAAATCAAAAAANTCATGGAAAACAAGTATTGAACGCCTCAAACTTCAAGGTGACCATTATTACATGTCTACNGGGAAGAAAGGGCCTTTGGGAACTTTTTTAGACATAGACTGGATACCACGATATCTAATTGTTGATCCTCAAGGAGAAATTTTAGTCTACAGGGCTATTGAAACAAGTGATAAGAANTTATTAAATTACTTAAAATGAGAAAACAAATTGTAGCTGGAAATTGGAAAATGAATAAAGATTATTTTTCCTCTGAAAATTTTGTTTCAAAACTTATTAATTTATACAAAAGTACTGATACTGAAGTTATTATTGCTCCACCATTCACAAGCTTGAGGCTTTCTTTGAATATGCTTAAGGGAAGCTCAATAGATGTTGCTGCCCAAAACATGCATTTTTCAGAAAGTGGAGCTTNCACAGGCGAAATTAGCGCATCAATGTTGAAAAGTATTGGAGTTAATACAGTCATTTTAGGCCATAGTGAAAGACGTGCTTATTTTAATGAAACAGATTCTTTGCTTGCAAAAAAAGTCGATACTGCTTTGGCCCAAGGAATACGTATTATTTTTTGTTTTGGTGAAGAGTTAATTGATAGAAAATCTGGAAATCAAAATTTGGTTGTTAAAAATCAAATAAAAAATGCTCTTTTTCACTTACCTCAACTTGCTTGGGATCAAATTATTTTGGCATATGAGCCAGTTTGGGCGATNGGAACTGGAGAAACAGCTACCCCAGGACAAGCTCAAGACATGCATGCACATGTAAGGAANACATTATCTAATGCCTATTCATCAGACTTAGCGGATAATGTTTCCATACTTTATGGTGGTAGTGTTAAATCTACTAATGCAAAAGAAATTTTTTCTAAACCTGATGTCGANGGGGGTTTGATTGGGGGAGCAGCTTTGGATGCTGAACATTTCATATCCATTATCAATGCAATTTAGTAAGTGAACCTACCAGTTTATATTGTATATCACTTTGAGGTCTCCCCATTAATTCCTGGTACAGAAATTCTTATTGCTGAGCTAGCTGATTCAGGATTCGAAAGTTTTGAAGAAACTCCTAAAGGAATTTCAGCTTATATTAAAGAAAAGGACCTTGATATTTCTATTTTTGAAANTATTCAAATTCTAAAAAATGAATTATATTCAATTCAATACAATTTCGAAGAACTTAGGCAAGTGAATTGGAATATAGAATGGGAATCAAATTTCAACCCTGTATTGGTAGAAAACCGTTGTTTGATAAGAGCACCTTTTCACAGTNCCAGAGATGTTGATTTTGATATNNTCATCGAACCTAAAATGAGTTTTGGTACGGGTCATCATGAAACAACTTACATGATGATTCGACTTTTATTAAATACCGATTTAAATAATAGAACTGTGTTAGATATGGGTTGTGGGACAGCCCTATTGGCTATTTTAGCTGAGAAAAAGGGTAGTAAATATGTTGAAGCTATTGATATTGATCATTGGTGTTTTCAAAATAGTCTTGAAAATATATCCTATAATTCATGTCAAAATATTAATGTATTAAAAGGGGATGTAAAATTATTAGACTCTAAAAAGTTTGATATAATTATCGCTAATATAAATCGTAATATTTTAATTGAAGATATTCCTCAGTATAGTATTTGTTTAAATCGTAATGGTTTTTTATTTTTAAGTGGTTTTTACAAAGAGGATNTTCCTAAGATTAAAGAAGTTTGTTTAACGGCTAATTTGTCCTTANAAGAAGAGATTTTTAAAAACAAATGGGTTGCTTTGAAATTTAAAAAGTAATAATGTCAATAAAAGAGAAAATTAAAAATTCCGTTGAGGTTGATAAAAAAAATAATAATACTAAAGAGATTGTATTATTTAATGATGATGTAAATACATTTGACCATGTAATAGAGACATTAGTTTCTGTGTGTAATCATACCTATCAACAGGCTGAACAATGTTCAATCCTAGTCCATTACAAAGGGAAATGTATTGTTAAAACAGGGACTTACAGTGATTTGAAGCCTAGGTGCTCTAAATTATTACAAGCTGGTTTGAGTGCTGAAATTGTATAAAAAATACTTTTGACTATTAGCTACATTTTCCAGCTACCATTGATAGCTGTGTGTCCTTCAAAGCTGCAAATCCTCCCGAAACATCAATAAGACTTGAGAATCCATTTCTTTTTAAAATAGAGGCTGCAATTATTGATCGGTAGCCTCCTCCACAATAAATATGATAAGTTTTTTTGACATCTAACTCACCCATTTTTTTATGAATACTATCTAATGAGAGTAGTTGGACATGGTTTCCATCTAAATGTACATTGTTATATTCCGTCTTTGTTCGAACATCTAAAACAGCAGAGTTATTATTTTCAAATTTCAGTTCGAACTCTTTTGCAGAAATTGAAGTGATCTGTTCAGTTGATTTACCTGACTCAATCCAAGAATTTATTCCACCATCAAGATAACCTAAACTTTTTTCATAGCCAACTCTGGCAAGTCTTATAATTGCCTCCTCAGAACGCCCCTTAGGAACTACTAATAAAATAGGTTGATTTATGTCGGAAATAAGNGCTCCAACCCAAGGAGCAAAATTACCATTGAGACCTATAAAAATAGAATTAGGAATATGACTTTTTATAAATTCTTTTTNAGATCTTACATCAAGAATAATGGTNTCTTTTTTTTGAGCCAGTTCTTCAAATAATTTTACATTTAAAGGGCTGTTACTTTTTGATAAAATTATATCAAGCTCTGTATACCCCATCTTATTAAGCAAAATATTTTTTATAAAATAAGGAGGAGGTGGACCAATTCCATCAAGAACTTCATTTACAAATTCTTCTTTACTCATGTCGGAACGCAGGGCATAATTAGAGCGTTTTTGATCACCAATTCTTCCAACGGTTTCTTTACTCATGTTTTTACCACAGGCAGAACCAGCGCCATGGGCAGGATATAAAATNACATGATCTTCCAGAGGCATAATCTTAGTTCTCAAAGAATCAAATAACATTTCTGCTAAATTTTCTTTACTCATCACTTTATATTGTTGAGCTACATCAGGAATGCCTACGTCACCGAGGAAAAGAGTATCACCTGTAAAAATGGCATGGTTATTACCTGNTGAGTCAATTAATAAATAGCTAACAGATTCAAGGGTGTGGCCTGGTGTGTGTATCACTTTCAACTTCAAACTTCCAATTTTAAATATTTCTCCATCCGAAGCATTGTGGCATTCATAATTTGTATTTGCATTGGGACCAAAAACAATTGTGGCTCCCGTTTTTTTTGCAAGGTCTAAGTGACCAGAAACGAAATCTGCGTGAATATGTGTTTCAAAAACATACTTAATTTTTGTATTATTTTTTTTTGCACGCATTAAATAAGGACTAGATTCCCTAAGCGGGTCAATAATTGCAGCTATGCCATCTGATTCTATATAATAAGAACCTTGTGCAAGACATTTTGTATAAATCTGCTCAATCTTCATCTTGAAAATATTTTAATAGCAAATTTAATATTTTTGAATTTGAACTAAAATTCTTTTTCTTAAAATATTATTGGATTATATTTGTAACTGTTTAAAAAGGCCTCGTAGCATAACTGAATAGTGCACTTGATTACGGCTCAAGAGGTTGCAGGTTTGAATCCTGCCGAGGTCACGAATTATCCCCAAGAATAATAAATTATTTTTGGGGATATTTTATTTTAAACAATATTCTCAGATCTAGTTCAAGAAATAATTAAGATGATTAAATTTCATTAAAATGAAATTCACTAAATTTATAAAAAAATTTCAGTAAAATTATATTCAATGGCGTCACTATCACCGTCTACATCAGTTTTAGGTATACGAAAAGCGAAGCACTTGCTAAGACGCGCTTGTTTTCATTATTCTAAACCTACATTGAATTATTTTGCAACATTAACCCCTGCTCAGGCAGTATCGGAGTTGTCTGTTAATACTACTACCCCTTGGCAAGACCCATACGATACTACTACAAACAATCAAAATGGTTCAATAGACGGTTTTTGGATTCATAACGGAAATCCTCCATCTTCATATCCCTATGGGCAAAATAAAAAAAGAGGAATAGTAACTGGCTGGTGGTGGTATAATATGTTAAAGCAAAATTGTTTGAAGCATAAGCTTGTTTACTTTTTGCATACTTGTTTTACTGTTTCTAAAAATAATGGTGCAGGCAAATCATCATATTTTTATGACTATTTAAAACTACTTGATTTTTATGCCCTTGGCAGTATAAAAACTCTAGCTAAAAAAATATCATTTGACAATGCGATGTTGTATTATTTAGATAACACAACAAATAATAAAAATAATCCAAATGAAAACTACGCCCGAGAGTTTTTGGAATTATTCACAATTCTTAAGGGACCTCAAATAGCACAAGGTAATTATACAAATTATACTGAAGACGATATTCAACAAGCAGCTAGGGTTTTTTCCGGTATTAAAGTAAAACCACTACGAGATACTGTTGATCCAGACACAGGAATACCATTTGGATATGTAAATGTTTCTCAACATGATACAGGTCAAAAAGAATTTAGTAGTGCTTTTAGTAATCAGACCATTGGTGGGGGAACAGATCAAGAAGGAGTTATTGATGAAGTTGATGATTTTGTTGAAATGATTTTTTCAAATTTGGAAACTGCGAAATCATATTGTCGCAAAGCTTACAGGTTTTTTGTAAGGAGAGAATTGGGTAGCGATGTTGAAAATAATATTATTTCTCCATTATCAGTTCAACTAATGAATTCAAACTACAACCTATTATCTGTGGTTCAGACTTTATTACAATCACAACATTTTTATGATGAAGATAATTCTGATTCAACTAATGAAATTGTTGGGGGTATGGTTAAACCCCCTGTGCAGTTTATAAGTGAACTTATTTCATTAATTGATATGCCTATTCCAAATCCAGAAGCTTCTAGTTCAAACGCTCCTAGTAGTTGGTCAATTGATCAGCTAGACTTTTATCATTTTTATTGGAACTTTTGTCATAATACTTTTTTCCCAGGTGCTGGAATGAATATTTTTTCACCTGATTCTGTGGCAGGTTACCCTGGAGATTATCAAGGGCCAAATTTTGACCGTAGTTGGTTTAGTTCTAACACTATTGTAGCTCGCTATAAAACAATTGAATCTTTAATTTCAGGTAAAAATAAAATTTTAGGTATTCAAACAAATTCCAATGGTAATAATTACTATCAAAATATCAAAGTTCAATTTAATTGTATTGATTTTATTTCTGATTCAAATAATATATCAGATCCATATAATTCAACAACACTTGTTACAGAGTTGTCCGAATTGTTTTTTTGTGAGTCTTTAGATTCAGACCGTTTAGATTATTTTACAGAGATATTAAATGATTCAAATTCAGGTTATTGGGCTGCAGCTTGGTCAGATTATATTACAAATGGAGATGACGTTCAAGTCAAAACTCGATTAGATTCACTTTTCACAAAATTAATTAATGCTCCTGAATTTCAGTTGATGTAAATTTTAAAATTAATATGAAGCGTAGACAATTTGTAAAGCTAACAAGTACAGCATCCGCAGCTGGATTATTGCCTGTACAAGTCAATGCTTCATTCAAATTTTTAAATAATAATTTTAATTGCGATTTTTCAAACCGTAAAATAGTTTTAATTGAACTTAAAGGTGGAAATGATGGTATAAATACAATTGTTCCATTAAGTGTTTATTCAGATTATGTTAATATGCGTCCAACAATTCATATTCCATCCTCTGTTTTGATGCCCCTAAGCAATATTGATTCAAATCTAATGGGTACTAACCAGGATATTGCATTCCATCCTAAACTGTCGGGTCTTTATAATTTATTCGATCAAGATCAACTTAAGGTAATTCAATCTGTTGGTTATCCATCCGCAAACAAGAGCCATTTTGCGTCAATTGATATTTACAATACAGGGAATGATGGTAATAATTGGAATAATGGTCAAAATAATGGCTGGATAGGACGTTTTATGGAAAATCATTATGCTGATTTAATACCCTCAGCTTATCCAATGGGAATCCAAATTGGATCTAGGAATACTTCTCTGGGCTTTCATGGTGAAAATGAGCATGGTTTAGCAATAAACTTAAGTGGTCAAGACTCTGAAAATTTTTATTCTGTTTTAAGTGGTCTTTCAGGTGAATATCCTACTAATTTCCCAAATTCTCATTATGGTGATGAGTTGCAATATATTGTAGATACTGACGCATTTTCTAACACTTATGCCCAAGCAATTTCAACTGCTTTTAGTAATGGTAGTAATTATANTAGTTCAAATTATCCAGANACTGACCTTGCAGATCAACTTAAAACAGTTGCAAGATTAATCAGGGGAGGAATTCAAACTAAAGTTTACCTTGTTAGATTGGGAGGTTTTGATACACACAACAACCAGGTTCAAGGATCTGGTGATATACTAGGTAAACATTATGATTTATTAGATGAATTATCNTCTGCTGTTGANGCTTTTACCACTGATATAAATTCAGACAGTGTTGGAGATGATGTTGTTGGAATTACAATATCTGAATTTGGAAGAAAAGCTAAAGAAAATGGTAGCTTAGGAACTGATCACGGAGAAGTAGCTCCTGTGTTTGTTTTTGGGAAGCCAATAAAAAGTGGTGTTTCTGGTGTAAATGTTGATTTTAGTGAAGCTACCTCAACTAATAACTATCAGATTGAATCAGTACAATTTGATTATAGACAAGTNATTGCAACNTTAATGCAAGATTTTCTAGCAGCTGACGATCAAAACATCGATAATACATTTTTGGAAAACATTAGTAATGCTAGTTTTACCGAATCTAAAATACAAGACTTAGTGAAAAGCTCNTACAGCGTTCCCGAGTCCTGTCTTAATCAAAACTTAGGTTCAAATGATTTTAATTCCAAAGATTGGTTAATCTATCCTAATCCATTTCATGATTATATCAATATTAAACCTTTATCTGATTGTTATGGTCATGACTGCTCATTTCAAATCACAAATCAATTTGGTCAAATTATTTTAGAGGGACCTTTAAATTTCATTGATGAATCTATAAAATTAAAACTTTCAAATTTAAATGTTGGTTTATATATAATTACGATAAAAACTAAAAACAAACAAGATAGTTTTAAAATNTTAAAGGGGGCTATTTGATCCATAATTTCACTTTGGAATAACATCTAGACTCCAAGTGATCTCGAAAGACTTTTTAGGGGATAATTCTTTCAATCCAATTTTGTTATTAAAACTGTCTGAAATACCAGTCATTGGCTCAATTGCGATTGCATCAAAGTCTTTTGGCGTATAAAGCTGTAAATAATTTTCATTTTGTGATGAACTTAATTTTAAATCATATTTTGATGTAGAAAATTCTACAGTATTATCATTTAAGATGTATGCCTCATCTAAAGTTTTATTCTTTAAACTAAAAGGCATTTTTAAATTACAATCCTCAACCTTAATTGTTATTTTCTTAGAATCTGATAAAAGTTTTTTATTTGTTGAAAATAACAAATTGCTTTGACTCAGTTCATATGATTTAAAATACGGATGCCAACCTACTGTAAATGGGAATTTCTCCTCTCCAGTATTAATTATTTTAACCCTAAGTTCTAAAGATTTTCTTGTTAATTTATAATTAAGCTCTACACGATAATAAAATGGGAAAGAATCATTTATTTTAACTTCTTCGTAACAAAGTTTAATACTTGCATATTTATTAGTCAATTTTTCTCTACTACAATGAAAATATTTATTGTAAACTAAGCCATGAATAGCATTATTTGCACTTTTTTCATTACAGTAAAATTGGTATTTCTTATTTTTGAAATTATATACTCCGTCTTTTATTCTGTTTACAAAAGGAAATAAAATTGAAGATGGATAACATTTATTGAATGGGATTGGATGCAAGTTTGTTATGATAGTTCTATTTTTGATTTTAAGTTTATCAACACTCCCTCCTTTGTTTAAACATAAACATAGCTTGGTACTTGAGTCAGAACTTCTGAGTTCTATAAACTCAACACCTCTTACAGTCTTCTTATCGATTCTAAACATTTAAATTGAAGTAAAAAATGATAATTAGGCATTAATCTAAAGCCCTTTTAGTTACAAAAGTTCGCCAACCTAGAAGTAACATTTCAAACTTGGATGCCTCGTTCAAATCCAATCGGTTTTTTGTCATACTAGGTAATAGTAATTTATTTAAATGTGCTAAAGCTTTAAAAATTAATTTCATGTTCCAAAAATAGAATTTTTTGTGATATATCTAACTATTCTGAAATCTTAGTTTATCTTCGTTAAAAATAATTTCTATGGATATTGTTTTTATGCTTTTAGGCTTCGTTCTTCTTGTAATTGGAGGAGACTTTCTAGTTCGTGCATCAGTTAGTCTTTCATTTAAGTTAAATCTATCAAAAATGGTTATTGGACTTACTGTGGTCTCTTTCGCGACCTCTATGCCAGAGCTTTTGGTAAGTTTAAACGCAGCACTTCAAGGTTCTCCTGATATTGCAATCAATAATGTGATAGGTTCAAATATCGCCAATATTGGTCTTGTTTTAGGAATTACAGCAATTTGCACAACCATAGAGGTTGATAAATCTTTTTATAAATTTAATTGGCCTGCATTACTCATTTTTTCACTTCTTGTTTACTTCTTTTTAAGAAATGATTACCAATTGTCTTCAACAGAGGGCGTTATTTTATTTACAACATTACTAGCATTTATTATTTTACTAATAAAGAAATCTCGTGTTTCTAAATTTGAAATAGACAATGAAATGAATTCTTTATCAAGTGTTTCTAATTTTAAAATTATTATTTGGCTTATAATNGGTGGTATATCGCTTTATTATGGAGCTGATTGGTTGGTAAATGGAGCGGTTTCAGTAGCTAGTCAGCTTGGAATGAGTGAAGCTGTAATATCAGTTTCACTAGTTGCACTTGGAACGAGTGTTCCCGAGCTAGCAGCATCTGTTGTCGCAGTGATCAAAAAAGAAAGGGCATTATCTCTGGGGAACCTTATTGGTTCTAATATTTTTAATATTGGTTCAGTTTTAGGTCTGACAGCAATTGTAGACAATATAACTATTGAAGATCCCGAAATTCTTTCAAGAGATGTTTTATGGATGTTAGCTTTTGTATTTGCTCTTTTGCCATTAGTTATAATTTCAAAACGTAATAAATTACAATTAAAAGAAGGTTTTTTACTTGTACTAATTTANGTATTTTTTATGTTCAAGNTTTTTTTTAGTTAGAAAACTATTCTACAATAAATTCATTTAATTCCTCGATAACTTCAATCTCTAAATTTGTTGGAAAATCAATAGTAAAACCTGTTAAATTAGATAATTGAGTAAGTCCTGTTGATATTTCGTATCCTTGATAAGACTCTGCTCTTACTAATCCAATTGATTCTGCATAATAGTAGTTAATTGAGATTATATCCTGGGGTTCAAATATTGCTACAGTTTGTGAAAACCCAAACAATGAGAATGTTGCATTAACAGAAATAGAGAACGCTAAATTTCCTTCAAATACGTTGTTGTAACTTATTCCGTTAAGATTTATAGAGTTATGAAAATTGTTTTTTTTAGTTTGAATTTCATAACTTAATTCAATTGGTATTTCAGTCTCTTCCAATTCTATACTATTACTAAAAGAATCTTCTTGAAAAAACATAATATCACCATTTTCAACACTTAAATCAAAGATTTTTAAGCCNGTCAATGTAATATTATTTAGTAATTCAATACTTGATAAATCCTCAGGAATATTTATGATACCGTCTAAACTCAAAGAGGTAGGGGTGCTGTATAAATTTCCACTTGATAAGATCATATTCATAGTTCCATTAGCAATGCCNTCATCGTTAACAGATATTTTAAAAGAATCTTGAAAAATTTCAGAAACGTAAACAGAATCAGATGCTAAGAAATTCATCTCAGGTAAATCCTCACTTGAGCCAACTACATTGTATTTCCAGTACCCGTTTAAAGGGGTAAATTCATTAACTGGATCGTTTCCATCTAAATCACTATTTTCNGTGTTTGTAGAGCCATAAGGCTCATCATTACAGCTTATAAGTGTAAAAATTAGTGTTATAAAAATTACTCTGTAGAGCATAATATTTAAATTGATTAAATGTACAAAAAACATTTTCAAACAATAAGAAATTNAAAAAATGGAAAAAATGAATATTATTTTTTATTCATTTTTTTTATATAACGTTCAAGAGCCATGCTCATTGACGGGGTATCCTTACTAGGAGCAGAAATATCAACCCTAAGGCCTTTGTTTTCTACAGCTTTAACTGTTGTATTTCCAAAGACAGCTATTCGTGTCTTGTTTTGCTTAAAATTCGGGAAATTATGAAATAATGATTCGATGCCGGAAGGGCTAAAAAACACTAGTATGTCATAATATACATTTGCTAAGTCGGATAGATCACTTATGACAGTTTTATAAAAAACTGCTTGTTTCCAATTTACACCAATTTCTTCTAACGCATCTGGTACTGAGGATTTTAGTTTATCTGAAGAGGGGAGTAGATAGGTCTCGTTTTTGTACTTGCTTATTAAGGGTATTAGTTCCGAAAAGGTGCGTTTGCCAACATATATTTTTCTCTTTCTGTAAATAACATATTTTTGAAGATAATATGCAACAGCTTCCGACTGGCAAAAATATTTCATAGTGTCAGGAACTTTGAATCTCATCGATTCCGCTATTCTAAAAAAATGATCTATAGCATTTCTGCTTGTCAATATAATCGCAGAATATTTTGAGAAGTCTACTTTCTGCAATCTTATTTCCTTAGTAGTAACATTTTCAACATGTATGAAAGGACGAAAATCAATCTTTACTTTTTGACTTTTACGAAGGTCAAAATAAGGGGAATTTTCAACCTTAGGCTCTGGTTGTGAAACTAAAATAGTTTTAACTTTCATAAAGTNTAGTATCTATAAATAATNAGGTANATTNAGATAATCATAAAAAAGAATATANGGACCAATTTCCAGGGTGCAAATATATAAAATAAAATACAAGAAATTAGCTAAAATAAGTTTTAGATTTGATTGTATAGTTTTAATCATTCCAAAAACAACAACCGAAATTACTAAAACTATGCTTATATTAATAGCAACGGAGTCAAATTTAAAAGTAAAAACCAATATGGAATTTATAGGAAGTAAAATCAATCCAACAAAGTTTAAACTACTAATTTGCTGAAATATTAAAATACTCATTTGTTTATCAATATTAAAAATATATCCCAAAAAAAGTTTAATACATATTTTGCCAATTAAATAAAATCCAATTAGTCCGAATAAAATTAAAAATGTTTTGATAGAAATAATTAAATTTATTTCTAGTTCCGACGAATATATATACATAAANGCAACACAGTTCAAGCATAGATTTAGAAAAAGTATTAAATTAAAAACAGTAAAAAATTTATTTTGATTTAAATAAATTTTCAGATAATTAGAATTTCCTAAATAACTTAGAAAATCTAAAAAGTTGCGTTTGTAAAGCGTTTTTGTAATAAGAACTAACAATAAACTAGTTATCGAACAAACAACATAAATATCACTTGAAATTACTTCACGAATCATACGCAAAATTATGAAGAAAATTTGTAATTAAATATCTATTTAAATACCTTATTTTTGCTAATAAATCCCTTTTTTGAAANATACTTTAATTATTATACCGACTTACAACGAAGCCGATAATATCGCCTTACTGTTACGTAAAATTTTTTCAATTTACTTGAAATGTCATGTTCTTGTAGTTGATGATAATTCTCCTGATGATACNTCTTTAGAAGTATTGTCTGTTCAAAAAGAATTTTCGTCTCGGTTATTTCTTTTAAATCGTTCTTCAAAAAACGGCCTGGGTAAGGCATATATAGAAGGATTTAATTGGGGATTAAAAAGAACTTATAAATATTTTTTTGAAATGGATGCAGATTTCTCACATGATCCGAAGTCGTTGATTGATTTGTATAAATCTTGTTATTTAGATGGAAGTGATATTGCTGTGGGTTCTCGCTATATAAATGGCATAAATGTGGTTAATTGGCCTATTTCGAGAATTTTANTATCTTATTTTGCATCTATTTATGTTCGTGTNATTACAGCNATGCCTGTTAAAGATCCTACTGCTGGTTTCGTGTGTTACAAGAGGAAAGTTTTAGAATCTTTAGATTTAAATAAAATACAATTTATAGGATATGCTTTTCAAATTGAAATGAAATANAAAGCGTTCGTTAAAAAATTTAAAATCAAAGAAATACCTATTATCTTTACGGACAGGAAAAGAGGTGTTTCTAAACTTACAAAAAGTATAATTTCTGAAGCTGTTAAAGGAGTAATTTGGATGAGACTTCAAAAAATATTAGGTAAACTATAAATGTGTAAAACTTCAATTTTAATTAAAAATGCAAGAATTGTAAATGAAGGTTCAATTTTTAAAGGAAACCTACTCATTGAGGGCAAAAAAATTAAAAAATTTGGTTCTTCACAATACTCAATAAATAATCAAACAAAAATAATTGATGCCAAAAATAAATTTCTTTTACCGGGAATGATTGATGATCAGGTTCATTTTAGAGAACCTGGATTAACACACAAGGGCGATATTGCATCGGAGTCCAAAGCAGCTATTGCTGGAGGTATTACTTCATTCATAGAAATGCCTAACACAATCCCACAAGCAACTACAATACATAATTTAGATGAAAAATTTAAAATTGCTTCGGAAAAATCTTTTGCAAATTACTCTTTTATGTTTGGTGGTACTAATGATAATATAGATGAAATACTAAAAGTTAACTCTAAAAATGTCGCTGGGCTGAAGCTTTTTTTGGGTTCATCTACAGGTNACATGTTAGTTGACAACCCTGATGTTTTGGAAAAGATATTTTCGAAAACAAATTTATTAATCTCTGTTCATTGCGAGGATGAACATATTATTCAAGTTAACACCAAAAAATATAAAGACCAATATGGAGATTTAATACCATTTAAGTACCACCCTATAATTAGAAGCGAAGAAGCATGTTATTTATCTTCTTCAAAGGCAATTGAATTGGCAAAAAAAACCGGTGCAAGATTACATGTTTTTCATTTATCAACTGCCAAAGAGGTTGAACTATTTTCAAANAAAAAGCCATTGCATAAGAAGAAAATTACCTCAGAAGTTTGTATACATCATCTATATTTCACAGACAAAGATTACCAGAAAAAAGGAAGCCTTATTAAATGGAANCCTGCTATTAAAAAATCTAATGATAGAGATGCACTTTGGGAAGCGCTTTTGGATGATCGTATTGATGTAATAGCTACCGATCATGCTCCACATACAAAAAATGAAAAAGCTAATCCATACACAAAAGCACCATCTGGTGGTCCAATGGTTCAACATGCAGTAGTTGCTTTAATGGAAGCTTATCATCAAAATAGAATTTCAATTGAAAAAATAGTAGAAAAAATGGCACATAATCCTGCTATTTTATTTAAAATTAAAAAAAGAGGGTTTATTCGTGAAGGTTATTATGCAGATTTAATTCTGGTTGATCCTGATAAGCCATGGAATGTCAGCCCGGATAATATTTTATACAAGTGTGGTTGGTCTCCATTTGAAGGATATTCTTTCAAATCATCTATAACTCATACAATATTGAATGGAACTTTGGTATATGATAATAATAATTTTATAAATCAAAATTCTGCAATGAGATTAACTTTTGACAGATGAGAATTATAACACTTTTATTAGCTTTATTGTTATTACAATCTTGCCATCTAAATCATACTTCTCCTGCTGAGAATTTAATATCTGAGGATAAAATGGTTGATATTTTGTATGATTTTATGATAATTAATTCTGCACAAGGAGCTAATAAAAAAATTTTAGAAAGTAATATTGGAAATCCAATTAATTATGTTTTTGATAAATATAAGGTTGACAGTTTACAGTTTCTAGTTAGTAATACATACTACAGTCGGAAGATTAATATTTATAATTCTATTTACGATAGAGTAAATCAAAAGCTTGAGTCAACAAAAAGTGATATTGAAAGTCAAATTGAACTTCAAAAAAAAGAGAAGGATTCTTTAAAAAAAATAAATAAAGTTCAAATAACCAATAATAAGAAAAGGTTTATTTCACAGAAGAAGATTCCATAAAAAATATTTCACAAACTTTTTTGATAGACTCGTCTATGGAGTTAAATTTAAATTCTTCAAGAGAATTTATTATTTTATCAGAATTATAGTTATTGGATCTTACAATTGTTCTAATTAGTTCTTTAGTAAGTCTTCTTTCTTTCATTAGTAATTTTGAAACCAAATAATCAAAAACTAATGCAATATTAAGCATGAACTTAGATGCTAATTTGTTCGTATGACTAACTCTTAAATGCTTAGAAATTAGGTTGATTAATTTTTTATAACATAGATTTTCAGCAACTAAAATATATCGCTGGTTTTTGATTTTCGATTCCATTAATTTTATCATCGCACAAGTAACATCGTAAACATTTACAAAACCTGTAACTCCATTAGTATAATGTCGATGACCTTTGTATATCATTTTGAATAAACTTCCGCTGCCAGAATTCCAAAACCCGGGTCCAATAATAATCCCAGGATTTACAATAACAGATGAAACTCCTTCTTGTATACCACGCCAAACTTCTAATTCTGCACCATATTTCGAGATAGCATAAACACTTTGATTTTTACTTCCTTGCCAATACGTTTCTTCATTTATTACACTATTGTTATAACCCATGGTAGCAACAGAGCTTACATAGCATAATTTTTTTATTTTATTTTCAATACACAGATTAACAATATTTGAAGTTCCTTGGATATTTATTGTTCTCAAGGTTTTATANTTTGAGGAATCAAAAGAAATAAAAGCAGCACAGTGATACACAAGTTTAATTCCTTTAAAGCCTATTTTTAATTTTGGTAGATCATTGATATCAGCTTCAAACCATTCAATTTTATCAAAAAGAGATTTTGGTTTTTTGGTATAAAAAGAGAATATCCGTTCGACGTATTCGATGTTAGAGCCTTCCCTATGAATTGCTCTTACTTTCTCATTTTTTTGTGTTAATTTAAACANTAGATGACTTCCCACAAGTCCTGTTCCGCCAGTAACTAATATCATAGAGCTAAATTACTGATTTTTCTTTTCTCATCATTGTTGAATCTTTTATATTTGTGTATCAAGATTTATAAAATGATTAAGAATTTTGTAGAAGTATTACAGTGGCGAGGCATGCTTCATGAGTTTATACCAGGAGCAGAGACGCATCTTCTAGAAAAAATGCGTGTAGCCTACATTGGTTTTGATCCAACGTCCGATTCACTACATATTGGGAATTTAGTTCCAATTATGTTGCTGGCTCATTTTCAACGTTGTGGACATAAACCCTTAGCATTGGTTGGTGGTGCCACAGGAATGATTGGAGACCCCTCTGGCAAATCTGCAGAACGCAATTTATTAGACGAAAATACTCTCCGCCATAACCAGGTAGCCCTCCAAAAGCAATTGGCTCATTTCTTAGAATTTGACACCCCAAACGCCAATGCCGCTTTAATGGTCAATAACTACGATTGGATGAAAGACGTTTCATTTTTAGAATTTATTCGGGATGTAGGAAAGCACATTTCCGTTAATTATATGATGTCTAAAGATTCTGTAAAAAATAGAATAGCTTCAGAAANTAAGGAAGGAATGAGTTTTACAGAATTCACCTATCAGTTGGTACAAGGCTATGATTTTCTACATTTATTTCAAACCCATGGCTGTACAATCCAAATGGGAGGAAGCGACCAGTGGGGTAACATTACCACTGGGACTGAACTAATACGACGTGTCGCTAATGGTAAAGGATTTGCCATCACATGCCCATTGATTACAAAATCCGATGGTTCTAAATTTGGAAAAAGTGAAGACGGTAATGTATGGCTGGATCCCAATCGTACCTCGCCATATAAGTTCTTTCAATATTGGTTAAATTCTAGTGATGAAGATGCAGAGAAATACATTAAAATCTTCACTTTTTTAGAGAAGGATGTGATTGAAGATTTAGTACAGTTACATAAAAAACAACCTCACGCTAGAGCGCTCCAAAAAAGATTGGCGCATGATATTACCAACATGGTTCATGGTACCGCTGATTGCGAAAATGCAGAGAAAGCTTCACAGATCTTGTACAGCAAAGCATTCAAAACGGACATCAGTAGCTTGGATGAAGCTACCTTTTTAGACGTTTTTGAAGGTGTACCTCAGGCCGATGTTCCCAGAGCTAAAATAGAAGCGGGTCTAGATATGATTGCAGCTTTGTGTTCTGAAACTAGATTCTTGACTTCAAATGGAGAAGCTCGCCGCGCGCTGAAAGAAAATTCAGTATCAGTTAATAAAGAAAAAGTGGATGAAGTTTATGTCTTAAGTGTTTCAGATCTAATTAATGATATTTACATTATTATCAATCGTGGAAAACGCAATACTTTTATCATTCGCGTAGTTTAAGGTTAAACCACCATCAAATTACAGCCTCTAATATCAGATTGATCAAAGCGACCAAGTAACTCGAAAAGTCCATTGGAGTGTAACTTACCAAGGTCTTGAGTTGCTATAAAGGAACATGAGTGAATATTTGCTAAGTCAATAATATTTATGCCTCCACACTTGCCATTGGTTAATATCGTCATATTGTCTTCTGGGTCTCGAATTAATACCTTCATCCAATTTGCTGTCGAAAAAAAACCGTCTCTTTTTGAATAAGCTTGGGATAACATTTCAGTCATGCCGTACTCACCATGAATATGCTCTACACCAAATCCCTTTTTTAAGATTGAATGTAATTCAGATTTAACCATTTCTTTACGATTTCCTTTCATACCGCCAGTTTCCATAATTATAGTATGTTCTAATTTAAACTCATAAGATTCAATTAGGTCTAAAAGTGCATATGAAACTCCTATTAGTANTGTTTTTTCTTTTTTGGATTCTAGTTCAAAGATTGTATCACGAAGTTTTTCTAAATCTTTTAAATAAAACCCACTTTTTGGACTATTAGACTTTTCAATCATAGNATTCACCATGTAAACAAGTGATGAACCATCACGCTCTAAATACGATGGTAATAATCCTAAAATAGTATAATTATTTATTGAGCCATAAAATTGTTCAAATCCTTTAATGAAGCTATTTTCATAAAGTTTTAGGTCTTTTACATGATGCTTGCTAGTTTTACTNCCGGTAGTTCCACTACTTGTAAAAGTTTGTTGAATGTTACTATTTGAAGTTATAACTGCTTTTGTTTTAAAAAAATCTATAGGTAAAAACGGAATGTCATTAATGTCATTAATTTCGCTTGGATGTTTACACAATAATTCACAAAATGAACGATAAACATTGTTGTTATCAAATTGAAATTTAAATATTTCTAATGTTTTTTTTTTTGAAAGATATTTCGGACTTTAAGTCAAAAATGGAGTACGGATTCATTTAAATTAAATATTAAGCAAAAATATATATAAAAAAATAAAATTTTTATGCTGTTTGTGAATTGTTATGTATTTTTAAATATTAATTTTAATAGACTATTACTAAAGTTTAAATACAAGCTTGACTGAAAATAAAAATATCAAAATATTATTAGTTGATGATGAGACTGATATTTTAGAAATTATAAGTTATAATTTAATTTCTGAGGGATACTCTGTTTTTACCTCTAGTAATGGTCAAGAAGCTATAAAAAAGGCTACAAAGGAAAAACCCCATTTAATCATATTAGATGTTATGATGCCTGAAATGGATGGTATTGAAGCTTGTGAAAAAATTAGAAAAATACCTGAACTTGAAAATACGCTAATTACTTTTCTAACAGCAAGAGGTGAAGACTATTCTAAGGTTGCTGGCTTTGATGCCGGGGCCGATGATTACATCACCAAACCCATTAAGCCCAAAGTTTTGGTCAGTAAAATTAAGTCTTTGCTCAGACGCTTAAAAACCCAAAGTGATTCAATTTCAGACGCTACCATTGTTTTAGATGGCCTTACTATTGATAGAGAAGCTTATAAAATCAACTATAATGGCCTAGATATGGTTTTACCAAGAAAAGAATTTGAATTGCTATATTTGTTGGTATCCAAGCCTGGGAAAGTTTTTAAACGCGAAGTTATCTTGGAAAAAATATGGGGTAAGGAAGTTGTTGTTGGAGGGCGTACCATTGATGTTCATATCAGGAAACTGCGTGAAAAATTAGGTGATTCTAAATTTAAAACGATTAAAGGCGTTGGTTATAAGTTTCAGAATCAATGAGCTCATTTTCAAAAAAGTCGTATGCTTTTGCAATAATTACTTCACTGCTAACGTCACTTGTCTTAACACTCATTCTGAGTGTTTTTTTGTATTTCAAAAACAGTTTTGATTTCAAAAGTTCATTAGTTTTTTCAGGCATCACATTCATCGTCGTGTTTTTAATTTTTCAGTACAGTATTAAAAAATATATTTCTAAACGTATTGAAAAAATATATAAGAATATCATGATTTTAGAATCCAAAACCAGTCCTGTACAAAATGTTCCTATTTCAGCAGATATGGACTTTCTAACTAATGAAATTAGTAAGTACGCCAAATTAAAAAAACAAGAGGTTCAGTCGTTTCAGGCTAGAGAAGAATTTAGAAAAGAGTTTGTAGGGAACGTAGCTCACGAATTAAAAACTCCACTGTTTACAGTTCAAGGATACATTTCTACCCTACTGGATGGCGCGATGAACGATCCAGAAGTTTTAAAGAAATATTTAAAAAGAGCAGATAAGGGGGTTGAGCGCTTGATATACATTGTTCAGGATTTGGACATGATAACAAAAATTGAATTTGGGGAATCAAAATTAGAAACCTCAAATTTTGATGTTTTTGGATTGATTCACAATGTCTTTGAAGAATTAGAGATGAGGGCCAAAAAGAAAAAAATCGCATTATCGCTTGAAAATTCTGGACAAACGAAACTAATCGTACATGCAGACCGCGAGCGCATTCAACAAGTTTTAACCAATCTCGTTGTAAACTCCATCAAATACGGTCATATTAATGGAACTACGGAGATCAGCGTTGAAACACTCGGAGATTATAAAATAGTGGTTCGCGTAACGGACAATGGCGAAGGCATTGAAGAAGAGCACATTCCAAGATTATTTGAACGTTTTTATCGAGTTGATAAAAGTGGTGCTCGAAGTGAAGGTGGCTCTGGTTTGGGCTTGTCTATTGTAAAACATATTATTGACGCTCATCAAGAAAATATCTTTGTTGATAGCAAATATGGTATTGGTAGTGAATTTTCATTTACGTTACCTACAGAGCTCTCTTAATCACTTTTCTTTGCTTATTTTTGTGCAAAATAATTACTTGTGGGTAGTAAGAATAAATTAAAACGGTTTAAAGAAAACGAAACATTTCCAAACGTTTTCCAGCCCACACGCGAAATTCTTGTAGAAAATAAATTTTCTCTCAAAGGGCAGTGGTGTGATGAGTTTTTTAAAAATAATCATCCATTGGTGTTAGAACTAGGATGTGGAAAAGGAGAATATACTGTTGGATTGGCTGAAAGAGACCCTAATAAGAATTACATTGGTATTGATATCAAAGGTGCTCGCTTCTGGAGAGGCGCAAAGACAGCTCAGGAAAATAAATTGTCTAATGTCGCATTTATTCGTGCTCAAATAGAACTCATTGAAGGCCTTTTTGAAGCCAATGAAGTCGATGAAATTTGGATAACTTTTCCAGACCCTCAAATCAAATACAAACGCAGTAAACATCGATTGACTAATCCCATATTTTTAAATTTTTACAAGCATATTTTAAAAGCTGATGGGGTGATACATCTAAAAACAGACAGTGAATACATGCATGGATACACTTTGGGCTTACTTCAAGGGCTTGGCCATGAAATTCAATATGCAAACCACGATGTTTACAACCAAGAGGGAAGTCCTGAAGTAGTTACTGGTATTGAAACCTTCTATGAAAAGACCTATTTGGACGAAGGTAAAGCAATTACGTATCTTAGATTTAAAATACACTAATTCTTGGGCATAACTTTAATTTTTTTTCTAAGCATATTGATCTCTTTTTTAGGTGTAATTCCACCTGGAATGCTCAATATGTCAGCTGCTAGAATCAGTCTCAAAGAAGGCCATAATCGTAGTTTTATGTTTTCAATTGGTGTTTGCATTGTGGTAGGTTTACAAACTTATGTGGCTACGATATTTGCAAAATATCTAAATCAACATCCGGATGTCACAAGCATTCTCAAGCGTGTTGCAATAGTCATTTTTTTACTAATTGCTTTTTATTTTTTTATAACTGCAAATAGACAAACATCTCCTGTTAAACTGGATCGTCGAATTAAAAGTAAACAAAGTCGTTTTTTTCAAGGCGTATTTATATCTGCACTTAATATTTTCCCAATTCCTTTCCAAGCCTACGTTGTTACCTCCTTATTATCTGCTGGTTGGTTAAAGCTTGACCCTATCAATATTGGCGCTTATATCGCCGGGGCTGCTATGGGAACATTTATTGCACTTTACATTTATATCTTGTTCTTTGATACCATCAAGAATAATAAAATCACATCTGCTAAAAACATGAATTACTCTATTGCGTTGATTACCTTAGCAGTTGCCATTGTTACATTTGTTAATTTGATTTGATTTTAGTTGTTGTGGCTATGAACTTAAATTTTTTCGACCGTTGTTATGAAATAGCACGTCAAATCCCATTTGGACGTGTGACAAGTTATGGGGCTATAGCAAAACAACTAGGGGCTTTAAAAAGTGCTAGAATGGTTGGCTATGCCATGACTGCATCACACGGAAAAGATGTACCTGCCCATCGTGTAGTTAATCGCAATGGATTTCTGACTGGTAAACACCATTTTGAAGGCGTAAATTTGATGGAACAATTACTTGAAAGCGAAGGTATTGAAGTCAAAGATAACCAAATTCAAAACTTTAAAACTATTTTTTGGGATCCTTCAAAAGAACTTTAGTTTTTTTTGTAAATCAAGCGTATATTTGTACTTAACATTCTATCTATATTTTTCGCTTTGAAATTCAAAAAAAAAGACATCCTAAGAGCTTTGGAAACCATTAACGCCCCAGGCGAAGGTAAAAACATGATTGAAAGTGAAGCCGTTAAAAACGTTATTGTTTTTAACGATGAAGTAATCGTCGATATCAGTATTTCCAATCCCACGCTTCAAGCTAGAAAACAAACTGAGGTTAATATCATGAAAGCCATTCATGATTTGGTGTGCGATAAAGCAAAGGTTAAAATCAATATAAAAGTTGATGCACATGCTAAGCCAAAAAACGAAATTAAGGGAAAAGCTATTCCTGGAATTCAAAATATCATTGCAATCGCTTCTGGAAAAGGAGGCGTAGGAAAATCTACCGTCACCTCAAATATTGCAGTCACTTTAGCCAATATGGGCTTCAAAGTTGGGGTTTTAGATGCCGATATTTATGGTCCTTCTATACCCATCATGTTTGATGTGGTTTCTAATAAACCACTAGCAGTTAAGGTGGATGGTGCTTCAAAAATGAAGCCTGTTGAAAATTATGGAGTTAAAATTTTATCTATTGGGTTTTTTACAAAACCAAGTCAAGCTGTTATCTGGAGAGGTCCTATGGCATCCAAGGCTCTTAATCAAATGATATTTGATGCCGCCTGGGGTACCCTAGATTTTTTACTCATAGACCTACCGCCTGGTACAGGGGATATACACTTAAGTATCATGCAGTCTCTGCCTATTACAGGCGCTGTAGTTGTTAGTACGCCCCAAAATGTGGCACTATCTGATGCCAAAAAAGGCGTGGCTATGTTTCAGCAAGAAAACATCAATGTCCCTGTTCTTGGAATCATAGAAAATATGGCTTATTTTGTACCTGAGGAACTTCCTGAAAATAAATATTATATCTTTGGGCAAGAAGGTGCAAAACATTTAGCATTGGATTTAGAGGTTCCTTTTTTAGGAGAAATACCCATTGTTCAAAGCATAAGAGAGGCAGGGGATTATGGAAGACCAGCAGCATTACAAGAAGGAAAAAAAATAGCTTTAGCTTTTAAATCACTAACGCAAGAAATTATAAAAGAAACTGTTAAACGCCACAAAGATTTACCACCTACAGAAGCTGTAAAAATAACAACCATGGCAGGATGTAGTACTGTAAAAAATAAATAAAATGATTATGAGCTCAAAAGATCTTCAAAAAAATATTCAAAAAGCGTTGGATGAAATTCGACCTTTTCTCCAAAATGACGGAGGAAACATCAATCTTATTGGCATCGAAAATGGTGAAATTGTTAAAGTCCAATTCATTGGGAATTGCTCATCCTGTACGGTCAATCAAATGACCCTAAAGTCTGGAGTAGAAATGACCATAAAAAAATATGCACCTCAGATTAAATATGTTATAAATATTGAAGCTTAAAATGATTAAGACAGATATTCTTATAATTGGTGCTGGGCCAACTGGTTTATTTGCTGTCTTTGAAGCTGGACTTCTTAAGCTAAAATGTCATCTCATTGATGCATTGGCAGAACCTGGAGGTCAATGTTCCGAAATCTATCCTAAAAAACCAATTTATGATATTCCCGCTTATCCAGAAATTTTAGCTGGGGATTTGACTAAAAAATTATTAGAACAGTCCAAGCAATTTAAGCCAGGTTTTACCCTTGGTGAACGAGCAGAGAAGATTGAAAAACAAGCAGATGGTACTTTCGTAGTTACCACAAACAAAGGAACTCAACACAGTGCCCCTGTAGTAGCAATTGCTGGTGGACTTGGGAGTTTTGAACCTAGAAAACCAGCAATTAAAAACCTTTCTGATTATGAAGACTACGGTGTTTCCTACATAATTAAAGACCCAGAAGTTTACCGCAATAAAAGGGTGGTTATTGCTGGAGGAGGTGATTCAGCTTTAGACTGGACTATTTTTTTAAGTAAGGTTGCGAGTAATGTAACTTTGATTCACAGAAGAACCGAATTTAGAGGTGCTTTGGATTCAGTAGATAAAGTTCAAAAACTTAAAGATAAGGGTAGTATTAATTTAATCACTCCTGCTGAAGTTACAGGACTCTATGGTAAAAATAAATTAGATTATATATCATATAGAGTTTCAAATCATAAAGAAGAACATATTAATACTGATGCTTTTATTCCATTATTTGGCTTGTCTCCCAAATTAGGTCCCATTTCGAATTGGGGTCTTGAAATTGAAAAAAATGCCATTAAAGTTAACAATGGATTAGATTATCAAACTAACATTCCCGGTGTCTTTGCCATTGGAGATGTAAATACCTACCCTGGTAAATTAAAACTCATTTTATGTGGTTTTCACGAAGCTACCCTCATGTGTCATGCTGCCTATAAAATTATAAATCCTGATAAACGTTTGGTACTCAAATACACTACAGTAACTGGCATCGACGGTTTTGATGGTACACGAAAAGAAGCGCCAAAAAGTGTAGTTAAATCAATTGACTAATGTCTCTAGATGTATCTATAAAAATTACAGATCGGCTAGGTGTCATGCATACTATCAATGCACCAACAGATATGGCCCTTAATCTTATGGAAGTTGTTCGTTTATACGAACTTGTTCCAGAAGGGACCGTTGGTATATGCGGGGGTATGGCTATGTGTGCTTCTTGTCAATGTTATGTCAAAAGCTCACATCAACTCTCTGAAAAAACAGATGATGAGGAAGCTATGCTCAGCGAGGCTTTAAACGTTCTTCCAAACAGCCGTCTGGCATGTCAAATTCAAATCAGTACAGAGATGGAAGGCTTGGAAGTAGAATTAGCTCCAGAAGATTAATCTTGCTGTAATTTTTCTATAGCAATTGGTAATATTCGTTCAACAAATTTTGAATAAGCTAGAGTCGAGGGATGAAGATTGTCAATAGCAACTAAATCGGGATTTTCAATTCCTTGTCTGGTAATGTCTGTGATATATACGTAATTTAGTCCATTTGCATCACAGTATTGCTGAGCATAATTGTTATAAACATCCAACTGTTCTGAAATATAACCACCTGCAAAGTTTCCACCAAAAGGAGTGTAAGAGTAATCTGGAATTGAAATCACAATTAATCTAGAAGCATCATTTCCTACTAATGATATTGCTTTATTCACTAAATCAATAAATTCATTTTCATATATCGAAAATGGTTTATTTTGATATTGATTATTAACTCCTATTAATAATGTTACAAGATCATGATTTTGAGCTGGACTTGTTGATTCAATTGCATATAGTAAATTACTGGTGGTCCATCCAGTTTGCGCAATAATTTGAAGAGAAAATGAATCTTGATCTTCAAAATTTACTATTAAACTATCTTTAAGTTGTTCAGGGAAACGACAACTTGTACATACACTTTGTCCAATTGTATAACTATCCCCCAAAGAGATAAGTTTAAAGTTTTGAGGAGGGTTTATTTCTAATGTATCAATAAATATTTCTTGATTAGAGCTATTATTATTTGGTAACTCAACTTTATTGTAACATCCAACGGCTACTATGTTGAGGGTTACAAAAACCAGAAATAAAAAAGGGATAAAATAATTTTTATTTGAATGCATTTAGTCCTGTGATATCAAATCCTGTGATAAGAAGGTGAATATCGTGAGTTCCTTCATACGTAACTACACTTTCTAAATTCATCATGTGGCGCATAATGCTATATTCTCCTGTTATACCCATTCCGCCAAGGATTTGTCTGGCTTCTCTAGCAATTTTTAAGGCCATTTCTACATTATTTCTTTTTGCCATTGATATTTGGGCTGAAGTTGCTCTATTTTCATTTTTTAATTGCCCTAATCTAAAGGCAAGCAATTGAGCTTTTGTAATTTCAGTAATCATTTCTGCTAGTTTCTTTTGTTGTAATTGGAATCCAGCAATAGGCTTCCCAAATTGAACTCGTTCTTTAGCATAACGTAAAGCGGTGTCGTAGCAATCCATAGCAGCACCAATTGCACCCCAAGCGATTCCATATCGTGCTGAGTCTAGACAGCCAAGCGGAGCACCTAAACCACTTTTATTAGGTAAAAGGTTTTCTTTTGGAACCTTGACGTCTTGAAAAATAAGCTCACCAGTAGAACTAGCTCTTAAGGACCATTTGTTATGTGTTTCTGGTGTTGAAAATCCATCCATTTCTCTTTCAACAATAAGTCCGTGAATTCGTCCCTCTTCATTTTTAGCCCAAACAATAGCAATATTACAAAAAGGTGCATTTGAAATCCATAATTTGGCACCATTTAGTAGGTAATGATCCCCCATGTCTTTAAAATTGGTAGTCATTCCACCAGGATTACTTCCGTGATCTGGCTCGGTAAGACCAAAAGCACCCATAAATTCTCCAGAGACCAATTTTGGTAAATATTTTTGTTTTTGTGATTCATTACCATATTTCCATATGGGATACATTACTAATGACGACTGTACTGAGGCTGTACTTCTAACTCCTGAATCACCACGTTCAATTTCTTGCATTATTAAGCCGTAAGAAATTTGATCTAATCCAGCACCTCCATACTTTTCTGGGATGTAAGGTCCAAAAGCACCTATTTCAGCTAATCCTTGAATGATTTGTTTAGGAAATTCAGCCTTTTGGGCATAAGACTCTATTATGGGAGATATATCTCTTTTGACCCATTCCCGAGCGGCGTCTCTAACTAGTTTGTGTTCTTCGTTTAATAAATCATCTAAATTGTAATAATCAGGTGCTTCAAATAAGTCTGGCTTCATGTATAAAGAGTTTGGTTCATTCTAAAGAATAGCTGAAACAACAACTAAATAAATCTTTTGTTATGCAAATTTACTTATAAATTTATTGAATCTTAGAATTTTAAATAAAATTCTTTGGTCAAATCAATGTAGGCTTTACTGTAATTATGACGTTTTTTTTCAAGGTATATTTCATCTATTTTTACAAGTTTTTTTTCAAAAGAAAACATCATCAAACTTCGTTTTATATCCCCATTTTTTTTACCTCTAACTCGTAGTAATTTATTACAGTAGATCATTTTAATATTGGCTAGATTGATAAAATTAGCTTCAAATTCATAGGGAATAATCACACAAAAACACCCATTATTAGAAAGCAAATTTCTTATGGATTCAAGTAATTCAATAAAAGGCATAGCGGATTCAAATCGGGCAGTATTTCGACTTTTATCTTTTGTTGTATAAGTGTCGTTGTAAAAAGGAGGATTAGAAATAATTAGGTCATATTTTGTGTATATTTCATTGGAATATTCTTTTATACTGGCATGGTAGCAAAATAAGCGGTCTGCCCAAGGTGATGTTTTAAAATTTATCACACATTGTTCGTATGATTCTTTATCAATTTCCAAGCCATCAATAAGTTCTGCATTGCTACGTTGGGCAAGCATTAGTGCTAAAATTCCAGAACCTGAACCGATATCTAAGATTGATTTTATCGAGGGGCTTATAGGGGCCCAAGCTCCAAGTAAAACAGCGTCTGTTCCCACTTTCATGGCACAACGGTCGTGTACAATACTAAATTGTTTGAATTGAAATGTTTCCAAAGCCACTACTCAATGTACAAATCAATGAGACCAGGAGGCGTCTTGACAGTAATTATTCTCTTATTTCGATCTATAGTTATAATAAACTCGTCGTGGACCGGAATTAAAACCTCAATACCATTTCTTTCAATTTCAAATAAAGCTTGTGATGACTGGTCATTGACCCCCTTTAAAATGCCTACTTTCCCAAGGTCTTTATCCCATATTTCAAATCCTAGGACTTCGTGATAATAGAAAGCTTTTCCAACTAATTTTGGGAGTAAGTTGAGAGGTAGGTAAACCTTTTTTCTAATTAATTCTTTAGCCTCAGATTCTGTATTTATATCTTCTAATTTTATGCGCAATAAATTTGATTTATGGAGCTGAGATTCTTTTATAAAATAAGGAATCAATCTATTGTTGATATCTAAAAACAAAGATTTAATATTTGTGTATAGTTGTGGTTGATCGGTATCTAAATTCACTAAAAGCTCTCCTTTAAAGCTATACTTTTTTACAATTTTACCGAGATAAAAACAATCTTCTTTCTTCATAAAATTTAAAAAAAAACCTGACTAAAGTCAGGTTTAAATATATAAAAATAAATAGTTTTATTATTCTTCCTCAGAAGATTCTGCAGTTTCAGCTGGTGCTTCTTCAGTTGTTGCTTCTTCTACTGGCACTGCAGCAGCGATTCGTGCTTCGTTGGCTGCTTTTTCAGCGGCAAGNGCTTTTGCTGCTTNAATGTCTTTTGCTTTTTGAATATCCGACTTTTTTGAGTCGATTTTGGACAACTTTTCAGTTTTCCATGCTTGGAATTTCTCCTCGGCTTGATCTTCTGTTAATGCTCCTTTTTTNACTCCAGCTGCTAAGTGCTTTTTTAATAAAATTCCTTCTTGAGATAAAATAGCTCGTGTTGTATCGGTTGGTTGGGCTCCGTTTTCCAACCATTTAACAGCACTGTTTGAGTTGATTTCGATTTGCGCAGGATTAGTATTTGGATTGTATGTTCCTAGTTTTTCAAGGAAACGGCCATCTCTTTTAGAGCGAGTGTCTGCAGCAACAATCCAATAAAATGGTTTTCCTTTTTTTCCGTGTCTTTGTAATCTTAATTTAACAGGCATAATATTAATTTATAAGGTTCTCGACCTTGGTTATTAATGAGCGGCAAATATAGTATATTTTTCTTTACAAAAACATTCGTTTATTTTTTATATTTTTGACATGTAACAACATTGTAACAAATATTCATTTTCAACAATATATGAGATATCCCCTTTTTATTTTTGCTTTTTTATGTTTAGTTGGTTGCCAAGATGATATCCTGTCTAGTAGCCCAACTTTTCAAGGACTTCGTCACGGCGATTATTTCTGGCGCTCCACAGCCCGAACGGCGACAGTACAAACTACAGGCATTTTTAATATTTCTGGTAGTGATGGCTACGGTACTATGATTATAAGTTTACCTGCAGCAACTGTTGGTAATTACGAGCTAGGTCAAGGAAAACCAGCTACTGTTACATACACAGAATTAAATACAACTTATTCTACTCAAAATAACGGAGACCAATATCCAGTTTATTTAAGTGATGGTCAAGTTANTTTAGAATCTATAGATGTAGAGAATAAAACTATGAGGGGGTCTTTTTATTTCAATTCCTATGATGATTCTGGCACTAAATACATGAATTTTTCCCAAGGGGTATTTTATAATCTTTCTTACAATGAACAGTAATAGTTTCAAGCCCCACTAGAAATGTGGTTTAAATTTACTGATGGATTCTAAGTAATTTATGTAGTTAATATAAAGCTCTAAATCTAGACGTTTTTGTTCATAAATCCTCAAAGAAATAACAGGCATAAACTTAAAATTATTTTATATTTAGATTTCCATTTTTAGCATAGATTCTAGCCATGTATTTGATTTTTGATACTGAAACCACTGGCCTTCCGAAGCGTTGGAAGGCTCCTATTACAGATACCGATAACTGGCCGCGATGTATCCAGATTGCTTGGCAATTACATGACGANCATGGGGTTTGCTTAGAGCATTGTGATTTTCTAGTTCGCCCTGATGGTTTTAACATTCCCTATGATGCCGAGAAAATTCACGGTATATCNACAGCCTTGGCAGAAAGTAGAGGTGTTTCACTTAATANAGTACTTNAAAAATTTAATGAAGCGCTAAGCAAAGCTAAATTTGTAGTTGGGCAGAATGTAGGTTTTGATCTCAATATCATGGGTTGTGAATTCCACCGCATGCAAGTAGTAACAAACTTAAATACCCTTCCTGTACTGGATACTTGTACAGAGGTCACAGCAAGTTTATGTCAATTACCTGGGGGCCGTGGAGGAAAGTTTAAGTTACCTACATTGACCGAGTTACACCAATACTTATTTAAAAACCCTTTTGCTGAAGCCCACAATGCAACAGCCGATGTTGAGGCCACTACGCGATGTTTTTTAGAATTGTTGCGAAGAGGGAGCTATTCAGCCGAACAATTGCAAGCTGATACAGATTACTTACAAAAATTTCAAGCCCAAAACCCAGAGATGATTGCTCCTTTGGGATTAAAACATGTCAATTTAAAAAAGTCCTCCACAGCATTGGCTGCTGATTCTAAAAATTCATATATAGATACAGATGAAAATAAAACTAAAATAAAAGATGTACCGCCTGCATTACTCGATGCCCCTGTCGTTCATCTACATAACCACTCCCAATTTTCTATTTTACAATCTACAATCAGCATTAAAAAATTAGTAAATGCTACAGCTGAAGCTGGTATGANTTCAGTTGCGNTTACCGATCATGGCAATATGATGGGAGCCTTTCACTTTGTAAAGGAAATNCGAAACCACAACAAAGGTTTGGNACAGCGCCAAAAAGAATCAGAGGCCTCAAAACAGGAATTTAATCAAAAACCCATTAAGCCCATTATTGGATGTGAGTTTTTTGTTTGCGACGACCACAGTAACAAATCTCAAAAAGACAACGGATATCAAATTGTGTTTTTAGCTAAAAATAAAAAGGGCTACCATAACTTGGTGAAAATGTCCTCTTTGGCCTTTACAGATGGTTTTTATTATCTACCTCGAATTGACCGGAAAATTGTAGAAACCTACAAGCAAGATCTTATTGTATTTTCTGGTAACCTATATGGTGAAGTTCCTTCTAAAGTTTTGAATGTTGGGGAGAAACAGGCTGAAGAAGCCTTGTTGTGGTGGAAAGCACAGTTTGGTGAAGATTTTTATATTGAAATTATGCGTCACAATCAAGAAGACGAAGATCGGGTAAATCCTGTATTGATTCAATTTTCAAAAAAGCANAATGTTCCATTGGTTGCAACAAACAACACCTATTACATAGATCAAACAGAAGCTAACGCACATGATATTTTATTGTGCGTCAAAGACGGAGAGAAACAGGCAACTCCTGTTGGTCNTGGTCGTGGCTATCGTTACGGCTTACCCAACCAGGAGTATTATTTTAAAAGCCCTGAGGCAATGAAAGAGCTATTCAAAGATTTGCCTGAGGCCATTCTTAATATGCAGATCATTTCAGATAAAATTGAAGCTTTCGAACTTGCAAGAGATGTATTACTACCAAAATTTGACATTCCAAAAGAGTTCATAAACTCTAATGACACACAATCAGGGACCAAACACGGTGAAAATTCCTATCTGCGCTATCTGACTTATGAAGGCGCTAAAAAACGTTATGAAACACTCTCTGAAAATTTAAAAGAACGCATTGATTTTGAGCTAAATACTATTGAAAAAACAGGCTACCCTGGTTATTTTCTAATTGTCGAAGACTTTATTCGAGAGGCTCGAAATTTAGGCGTTTCTGTCGGACCTGGTAGAGGTTCAGCAGCAGGTTCAGTCGTTGCCTACTGCCTCTGGATTACAAATATAGACCCTATTAAATACGATTTACTTTTTGAGCGTTTTTTGAATCCAGACCGAATAAGCATGCCCGACATTGATATTGATTTTGACGATGAAGGCCGTGGAAGGGTTATGGATTATGTAATTAATAAATATGGCTCAAATCAAGTGGCTCAAATTATAACTTACGGTACTATGGCTGCTAAATCCTCTATTCGAGATACAGCTAGAGTTTTAGACTTACCATTGGGAGATGCCGATCGTATTGCTAAATTAGTGCCCAATATGTCAAAACTCAATAAAATTTTTGGTGTAGAAGATAAAATCTTGCGNCAAAAATTTAGAGCAGAAGACATGGAACTCATCAATCAATTGCTGAATATTTCNGAAGGTGATGATTTGGAAGCTGAAACAGTGAATCAGGCTAAGGTCCTTGAAGGCTCACTAAGAAATACTGGTATTCATGCCTGTGGTGTGATCATTACACCAGGCGATATTACCGACTTTGTCCCAATTGCAACCGCTAAAGATTCAGACTTATATGTTACCCAATTTGACAACGCTGTTGTAGAAGAGGCGGGACTTTTAAAGATGGACTTTTTAGGTCTCAAAACCTTAACACTCATCAAAGACACGGTTAAAATAGTCAAAGCTAAACATGGAATCGTTCTAGATCCAGAAACCTTTCCACTTGATGATGCACCCACCTATGAATTGTTTCAGCGAGGAGAAACTGTGGGTATATTTCAATATGAATCTCCTGGAATGCAAAAGCACATGCGTGATCTAAAACCTACAACATTTGCAGATTTAATTGCTATGAATGCCTTATATCGCCCAGGGCCTCTCGAATATATTCCAAGCTTTATTAGAAGAAAACATGGCGATGAAGCTATTAGTTATGACCTTCCAGAAATGCAGGAATATCTTGAAGAAACCTATGGTATTACCGTTTATCAGGAGCAGGTAATGTTATTATCACAAAAATTAGCTGACTTCACGAAGGGTGAAGCAGATATATTACGAAAGGCCATGGGGAAAAAGCAGCGTNCTGTACTGGACAAAATGAAACCTAAATTTATCAGTCAAGCAATTGCCAAGGGATTGGATTCTGAAAAATTAGAAAAAATCTGGACGGATTGGGAAAAATTTGCAAGCTATGCATTTAATAAATCCCATTCGACATGTTATGCATGGATTGCCTATCAAACCGCCTATTTAAAGACGCATTATCCTGCTGAATATATGGCATCAGTACTATCAAATAATATGAATGATATTAAACAAGTCACTTTTTTTATGGAAGAGGCTAAGCGAATGAAAATGAATGTTTTAGGTCCTGATATTAATGAAAGCTATTATAAGTTTTCAGTAAATAAAGACAATGCCATTCGCTTTGGAATGGGTGCCATCAAAGGGGTTGGCTATGGCGCTGTCAAAACCATTGTAGAAGAACGTAAAAGCAATGGGGGTTACCGCTCGATCTTTGATCTTGCAAAACGTATTGATTTACGCGCTGCCAACAAGAAAGCTTTTGAAAATTTAGCCAATGCTGGAAGTTTTGATTGTTTTTCAAAGACCCANCGAGCACAATATTTTCACGATGAGGGCGATGGTATTACTTTTTTAGAGAAAACATTGAAATATGCTCATAGATTTCAGGACAATCAAAATTCTGCACAAGTTAGTTTGTTTGGTGAAGCTAGTGAAGTTCAATTTCCGGAGCCTGAACTACCACCTTGTAATAACTGGGCTACTATGGAGAAGTTNGCTCGTGAAAAAGAAGTGGTTGGAATTTATATATCAGGACANCCNCTTGATGATTTTAAAATTGAAATGCAAAATTTTTGCAATGTGACCGTAAGTATTTTTGAAAATATAACCCCGCTTATCAACAAGGAAATTAACTTTGGAGGAGTTGTTACCGATATTGAGCACCGNGTCAGTAGGAAAGGCAAAGGCTGGGCAAGTTTTACAATTGAGGACTATACAAACAACCATCAGTTTAGAATTTTTGGAGAGGAATATCTTAAATTTCGACATTTCTTAATGTTGAATAATTTCGTTTATGTACGAGCTTTTGTACGCGAGGGGTGGATCAACAAGGAAACTGGTAAAAAAGGAGAGCCACGCCTGCAATTTAATAGCTTTCAATTGTTACACGATGTCATGGACGCCTATGCTAAAAAACTATCGATTCAACTTGATATAAAAGGTTTAAACGAACAAAAAATTATTGAACTACAAGATCTTTTAAACATGCACAAAGGCAAACACCTGCTTTACTTTGTTGTGTATGATGATGAAGAAAGTTTTAAAGTTGAGCTTAAAAGTAGCAAACAAAAAGTTCAAATATCTCAGGAATTATTATCTGAACTAAAGGCCCAAAGTGTTTTTTTTAAGCTTAATTGATTGAAATTAATAAATCTAATTTCACTAAAAGAAAATTAAATTTTTTTTGAAATTTTTAATTAGATTTGTATAACAATTAAATTAAATATTATGGCTCTAGAAATCACAGATTCAAATTTTGAAGAAACAGTATTAAAAAGCAATAAACCGGTAATGGTTGATTTTTGGGCAGCTTGGTGCGGACCTTGTCGCATGGTAGGTCCCATTATTGACGAGCTTAGCTCAGAATATGCAGNCAAAGCTGTAGTTGGAAAAGTAGATGTTGATGCCAATCAAGAATTTGCTGCCAAATATGGTGTAAGAAACATTCCAACCGTTTTGGTATTTAAAGACGGNGAAGTTGTTGGACGTCAAGTTGGAGTTGCGACCAAAGCAGCTTATGCAGAATCTATNGATGCCTTGTTGTAGAGCTATTTTTTTAATAAATTACTAATATAAAGGTTTGTACATATGTCAAACCTTTTTTAGTTTAGATTAAGATGAGTATAAGAGAAAAATTCCAAGGTAACTCTCGTTTTTCAAACTTTGAATTATTGGCANAATCCATTGTAGAAGGATATACATCAGGTATTCATAAAAGTCCTTTTCATGGATTTTCAGCCGAGTTTTCTGAGCATAAAATTTATAANAATGGTGATAACATCAAGCACATTGACTGGAAATTATTCGCCAAAACTGAAAAACTATATACTAAAAGGTATGAGGAAGAAACAAATATGCGCTGTCATATTATTATAGATCAAAGCTCTTCAATGCATTACCCCANGATAAATGAAAATCCGAATCTTGATTATAATAAAATTGAATTTTCAGCTCTTTCTTCTGCCATAATATTGCATATTCTAAAAAAGCAACGCGATGCAGCAGGTTTAAGNTTATTTGATTCTGATTATAATTTTTATGCACCTGAAAAATCAAATGAGCGACACTTCAGTATGTTAATCAANAAATTAGAGCAAGCTACGATAACAAAATCAAAGAATTCTTTAACTAAAACATATGAAGTATTACATAAAATTTCAGAAAAGTTAAAACGACGATCAATGATTTTCCTTTTTACAGATTTTTTTCAAGCTAATATAGAATCTTCAAAACTTTTTGAGGCTATGAGACATCTCAAACATAATAAACATGAATTAGTATTATTTCACGTTTATGATAAAAAAACTGAGTTCAATTTTGATTTCAAAAATGAACCAAAACAATTTATTGATTTAGAAACAGGAAGATCTATTAAANTATTTCCTAAATATTTTAAAGAAAAATATAATAATCAGGCTGAGGNNTATTTCTCTAATTTACGTTTGAAATGTGCACAGTATAAGATAAATTATGTAGATGTTGATATTCGTAAAGGGTTTGAAAAAATACTTTTGACATACTTTGAAAAACGACACAAGTTTTTGTAAAAAATAAATAAAAACATTTGCCGTATTAAAAATGCAATGTATATTTGCTCTCGCTATAAAGCAACGGTTTGGTAGTTCAGTTGGTTAGAATACCTGCCTGTCACGCAGGGGGTCGCGGGTTCGAGTCCCGTCCAGACCGCAAAAGCTTTTACGTAAGCTATTTTTAAAGATGTTGTGTTGTGGTAACCTTGTTGGTTACCCGTGGTTTGTGACAAAACCAGTGAGAAGCTTTCCTGTAAAATGGAGAGCTTTTTTTATAAATATATTTTAACGGCGTAATACGTGACGTTTTAGAATACGTTTATTCTCTTTTTGTACTAATGGATGTTTTCTATGTCCCCAAACTTTTTTTCTAGCAATTCTTGAACTTTCTTGTAAATCGATAACTGGAATTGGATAATCTTTTCCAATTATTACCCCACAAAACACCTGTTCCATTACACTCATTTTCCATGGTTCATGAATATATTTTATTGGGGTATTTTGCAATTCAGGTATCCATTTTTTAATAAAAACTCCTTTAGGGTCTAGTTCTATTGAATTTTTAATAGGGTTGTAAAGTCTTATAGTATTAACTCCAGTAGTTCCTGCTTGCATTTGAAATTGAGGATAATGAATACCTGGATCATAGTCTAAAAAAAGTCTTGCCATATGGTAAACACCATTTCGCCAATCTTGATCTAAATTATGAGTTAAAAATGAAACCAGAAGTGCCCGCATCCTAAAGTTAATCCACCCTGTTTTATCTAAAGCTCGCATACTAGCGTCAACTAATGGATATCCTGTTGTAGCTGTTCTCCATGCCTTTAAATTATTATCATTAAGTGAACGTTTTAATAGCTCATACCCCGCATTAATACAATGAGTTTCATATTTACACTCCATTTCAAATTTTTGGATAAAATGACAATGCCAATGTAGTCGTGTAAGCATAGCCGAAAAAGCTTTTTTATGATTTTTGGTATTAGGATGTCTGTTTATATATTGAAATACCTGACGAATGCTGAGGTTACCCCAACTTATAAATGGTGATATTCTACTGCAGCTAGTTCTGCTTTCTGTTGGTTTTGAAATATTACGTTGGTAGTTTTTACCTCTGATTTGTAGAAAAGAATTAAGGTAGAGAAAAGCATTTTTTTCACCTGCAGGTTGGAATAAATTTGAGTAGTTTTTAATTATTTTTTNTATTTTTTTTGGTAATTCAAAAGGATGTATTATTTCAATTTTATTTTTTTTAGAAAATTTATTTTGGATAATTGGCTGAATCATAAACTCATTCCAACGTTTCGCCCAATTTCTCCTATTTTCTAGGCCACGAATAACCCCATTTTGTTGAAATTCTTTCCATATAATTTCATTGCTATTTAAATGTTTNGAAATGGCTTTGTCTCNATCCCAAGAAATTTTTATACCACTTTCGTGATAACTAAATATAGATTGTATTTGGAATTTAGTTTGTAAAAATTTTATAATTTTTAATGACTCACCGTAAAATATATTGACAGACTTGTTGTAAACTTTTAGCTTTTTATTTATTGCAATAATAGATTGGTATATGAATTGTAGATGTCTGACCCCTACATCTGGGTGCTTTAAGATATTTGAATCAAAAATATAAATTATAATATAAGGTATATTATTTTTTTCAGCAATATCTAAAGGCGCATGATCTTGAGTTCTTAAGTCTCTTTTTAACCAAACAATATTGATTTTTTTCATTTTAAAATCTTGGGTAATTCATTTTAAATAAAAATATGAAAAATGTATTGTTCAGATTTAATTTTAAGATATCTTTATAAAAAAAGCGGCCAAAAGCCGCTTTAAATAATGGATTTATTTTTTGTTAGTTTTTAATAATCCGTTTTGTAATAGTTACATTATCATTACTTATTTTTATCAAATAAACACCTTCTTGGATTGCACTCATGTCAATACTGTTGGTGTTTGAATCGATTTTTAAGCATTGACCTAATATAGAATAAACTTCAATGTCATAGGCGTCAAAATTCCCGCTTATGTATAAAATATTTTTCACTGGGTTTGGATATATTTTGATTAAATCAGTCGTTACATCCTCAATATATAGTGACTCACTATTTACAGCATTTGGACTTCCATTTTCATTAATACAGTCCCAGTTTTGTGCTAATGCATTATTTAAATTTGGTGTAATTAGTTCCAATGTATATCCAGTCTCATCAGCACAAGTTGGCCATTCTGAATTATTGTATAAGCAATTAGCATAAATTCCCTCGTTGACAAGTGTATCACCATATTCTCCAGATACTATTNATGAGCCTTCACCNTCAAGAATTTCCCATGAAACTTCACTAGACCATGAGCCATCTGTCCAAGACATTTCAATGGAATCACCACTACTTGCTTCAAATGTAACACTGGCACTTGAACCAGAGTTAAATGTAGCTCCAAAAATAACGGTTTGACCAGCAATAATAACATCAACAGCATTGCCCTGCCATCCATCACCATAGGAATCAAACATATTTAAAGTATGAATACATGTTTGTGAGGTGTCCTCAATTTCATAATCAACTACATCTATAAGTTTATTTTCTGAATTAAATAATCTAACAGCATCGTTCCTTCCAAGGCCATAGCCTAATTCTCCTATATGCGGAATATTTGGAAAGAAAGTAACAAAATCTGATTGATCTTTAACAATCACTAGAAACCCGTTACCTTGAATTTGTGTTTCTTCTGGTATTGTATATGAATGAGAGTCATCTTCGTCTCTTATTTCCCAATTTGAAACATCGATAGCAGTTGATTTTGGATTATATAATTCTATCCAATCATCAGGATTAAATTCATCGCTTGATCTGTAATTAATTTCATTAATGATAACCAAAGGATCAATTTCAATTGGTACAGAAACTTCATATTGACATATTTCTGATGAATCTTCTACCACTACATTGTAAGTTCCTACAGCTAAGTTGTAAAATTCATTAAAGTTAGAGAAGTTTTGACCTCCATCAATACTGTATGAATATGGAGCCTCACCAGATGTAGGGTTTATAAGTATAGAACCATCAATTGAAATAACAGAAGAAACGCCATAAGCTTCTACATCAACACTTGTAAATGTACAAGTAACAATCGAAACAGTTTCTTCATATGAGCAACCATCAATTATATTTTGAACAAAAATATTATAATCTCCGGTACTTAAATTATCAAAAGTGTTAGAATCTGTAAATGTTTCCCCACCATCAATACTATATTGAAATGGACCTGTNCCCGAAGTAACATCAATATATATTGATCCATCACTAATTGATAAAGATGATGTGTGGGATATATTTATTTCAGTAGAAATATTACATTCGCTCTCTCCAAGACAAAATACCTCTTTCACAAAATTATCGAACTCACCATCATTTGTAACAATTATATTTCCTGATGAATCTTGAATTTCAAAATTACCTTGTCCATACCCACAGCAAATACCATCTCCGAAAGAATCATATACGTAAAGAGAAAAGCAAGAATTATAATTGACACAAATATCTTCGCTGTATAGCTGAGTGTTATTATTTAAACCGCCTGTGGCTACAATTTCATTAGTTTCTTCGTTTATTAGCTTCCATGATGTTTCTTCGGGATAATTGTCTGCTATGATAACAAGAGTTATGAAGTCATAATCTGAATCTAAATTTGTGCTTGAAGAAGTTGAATTGTTTGAGTTGTCCTCATCAGTTTGGTTATTTACACTTATTAGATTAAGAACAATATCATTCATTTCATCTAAATTCTGATCGATGGTTATTGTAACAGTTTCTTGTTGTTGAAAAGGTATTTCAACAGAGAAATTAATTACTTCCACCACTTGCTCATTAACAATAACTTCAATTCCCAGTTCACTTAATGTTGTATATCCTAAGTTTGTTACTACAGCATCGACAAGAACTGACTCATCACAAATAACTTCAATTTCTCCAAATGAAATTGAACCGTCAAATTCATTAACATTACTTATCACAGTGCTTAAAATATTATTGTTCTCGTACTCATCATTAGGATGATAAACCGATACAGTAACATTATAATCGCCTAAAGCTGAAAAATCTTGAGGAATTGTAAATTCAAAATCAGATTCGCTAAATGGTTCAACTGTATCATTTATATTTCTAATTTCTACTGATTGGTCATTGATTATAAGCTCTATATCGAAATCAGTCATATCGTTTAGTCCGAAATTAGTTATGGTTGCTGTAACAAGTTCATTGGCAGTTAAATTTGAGGAAGACTCAGGAGATACAATAGAACTAACTCCTAGGTCATAATCGGCATTAACATCTGCCCAAAATGAAACCCATGGTCTGGCTTGTTTTATTATTAATTGATCTTGAGCCGTAACTTTGTATTCTATATCCATACCAAATCCTTCTGCCCCAACAACATCATATAGAATTGCAAATTCGTCATGAATTACTGTGAGGAAATCTCTCATTTGATTTAAATAAACTTGGTCCATTACAAGTTCTCCAGGTTCAACTAAGTTAGATAATCTCAATACTAGATAACCTCCACCTTGTAAAGGATCTCTGTACAGTAATATTTCTTCTGGAACGGAGTTAGGATCTGGATTAGTAATTAGTGATTCTCCCACCTGTGTGTTAAGATAAAATGTGTCTTCTGTTTCATAAATGGGATCAATACTTATACCTACTCCATTTGATTTTTCACTTTGAAAATTATTATGGCATAAAACTCCCATAGCTGCCATGAAGTGATCAATTCTATAAAAATCTCTTTCTTCATATGCTCTAAAATTCCACATACTGGCATATATTTGTTTTATAGATTTGGATATGTGACCTTCATCTGAATATTGTGTTTTTGATGTATACAAACCAGCTCCGCTAAATCCTGGTAAATCTTCATTATTTGTACTGGATCTACATCTGACAGGTGTTCCTTCTGGAAATTCATCATGCATNGACTGTAAATCGTTCATCATCCATTCAGGCATTTGAGCATCTTTAATGTCACTTCTAAAGGCTCTAAGGCGCTCAATTCGAAAGTTAATATCGGTTTGGAAAATAGGATTATCGATCATTACTTGCGCTTCTTCATAAAAATTATTGAATTGCATAAATTCATCGTAATAATAAAATGGTATTCCAAAGCCATCAGGAATAGTACCATCTACAAAACCAAATGTTCTCATAGTTGCGAGATTTGAACATTTAGCACCAAAAGAGCTTGACATTTGAAAATTAATATTATCTAACGGCAAAATATCAGTGATGCTTAAATCTCTAATTGGAAATTGTGGTTCTGTAGGTCTTAGGTCTTCATACCAATCATTAACCTCATCTAAAGTGGCTTCTCTAATTTCATATTGCTCATTTTCCACTTTGTAATAAATGTAGCCATTAAGAAGACTCGCTATTGAATTATTTGACAAAGGATCTGCTATGTAGGCATTAGGTACATTATCTTGAATAGCCCTGAGGTTAACGTGAGATAGTGGAGTTTGAATAACAGAGGTTATTATACCTCCAACTCTAGGTAAGGAGTTTGGTAATGCATCATAAAGGACAATATCTCTACTCCCTGGAGTTTCATTTAAATTTTGCATATGTTTGAAAAACCCGTATCCTTCTGCAAGATGAAAAGGTATATAGTTTACTTCAGCAAAGACATCAGTTTCTAATACCACATCTATTCTTGAACCCTCAAACTCTTCAGCATAATTATTTATATGGTTATTTTCATCAGCTTGACCAATAAAATGATTCATATTATTTTGAAGAAAAGGCATACTTGCTACTAATAATTCATAAGTCCTTTGTGTAGCTTCAAAATCATATGCATCTCCAAAAGAAAAATTAAACGAATAGCTACCTATTATTCCATTTGGAAGAATGTCATTAGGATTAAAAACGATTTCTCCTGAGCTATCATCGCCTGTTACTGAAGCACCAATTCCGCCCCAAAAACTTGCGTGAATAACATAAGTATTACTGTTGATGAAATAAACTTTAGGCTCATCTGTATCTCTATCAAGAATCCCAAACTTTACATACAATTGGTCATCTAGAAAGGGAGCCCAACCAACATTATTTATAGTGGCTAAATCCATAAAAGTGTCAGCATCTGGTATTGATGTTGAACCATCATTAAAGTCAATAGCCTCTGCAAAATTAAAAGGTGAATCTGTGGGCATATTATTAAATTCAGTAATATCGTCTATACCATCTCCATCATAATCATTTGGAGCTGAAACATCATGTTCTGTAATAGTGTAGTTTTCTAGAGGATAAGCTCCAACCGGCTCAGATATTATCATTGTCCCATCAACTCCTATAGTCATTGAAGTTGCCCAGTTAAAGTTAGGGTTATGTTGAGCATGTAAAATATAGTACTTACCAGATTGACCTTGAATTGATAATTGAACTTGTCCTAAATTATTAATGGAATAATTGTCAATTACCACTGGTTGAGCAAAACATAAGTCAAACAGTAGTAATAAAACAAATGATAAAATAGTCTTTTTGGTCATGAGTAGTAAATAATTATTTAGGAAAAAAATTAAAAAAGCAATATACAAATTTAAAACCTGCAAATATTTTATTCATCACATAAAAAACCTGAATGTAATAATTGAAGACGACTTTTATTTTTGTGTACAACAACTTGATATATACGATCGTAAATATCTAAATCAAATGCTCCTAATTCTTCACCAATTAAAAGTCCAGCTAAAACTCCAGTAGTATTACTGTGACCAACAACAAGAGCATCTTCTCTTAAGCTAATCAATAATTTTGATAAGCCAACAAGGTCATTAGCATTATAATTCTTAATATTTAATTCTTTGGCTTCAGCTGTTGGGAGTGCAGTATTTTTTGTTCTTGTATAATTAGTGCTATATATTGCATTGAGATTGACATCTCTAAGAATGTAGCTTAAATTCTTAGATCTTTTAATTCCACATTTTGACAGAGGAAGATCTGAAACGTTATTTGACGAGTAGTCTTTTTCAGAATGTCTGACCAAATATATTGTAAATATTTTATCAGCTTCTTGAGCAACTACATAGTCCTTGGATGAACAGGCAAAACTTAAAAGAAATGATATAAATATTATTTTTTTCATTTTTTTCTGAATTTAAAAACTTGACCACTAATATTCATCTCAAAACCTGATTTTTCAGAATTAAATTGAATCTGCAAATCAGCTTCTTCAAATAGAAATTTCCCATCACCATCATTAGTGAGAAATATTTTGGGTTGTCCTTCTGCCTTAGCAACTAATTCTCCATTTTCTTCGCTAATAACGATTGGAATGGGAAATGCAGCAGAGTTGTATTCCCCAACATAAGGGGTCAAATTTTCAGTATTTTCTATTGCAATTTCTGGTGTCCAAAGGTTGTTTGACGAATTAACGTCAGGAAAAACATAGTCAGGATCAATAACAACTTTTTTTATAGGCTCTTCGGAGTCATATTTGAATGACCATTTATTATTTCTTTTCCATATTTCGACAGGAAGTTTATATCTACTTAATGTACCATTTTCTGTTGTGAATTCTAAAGTTACTGGCATTGGCATTTGTTCAAGATTTTCAATTTTTACAATAACACCATTTTTAGGATTTCCATCAATATACTTAACACTTTTAATAGCTTGATCGATTTTCCAATTATGAATAAACCAACCTCGCCAAAACCAATTCAATTCTTCACCACTAACATTTTCTATAGTTCTGAAAAAATCATTTGGGGTAGGATGCTTGTAAGCCCATCGGTTGATATATTCTGTAAATGCCTCATCAAAAATTTCTTTACCTAAAATATGCTCTCTTAACATTGTCAAACCTGCACTAGGCTTATAATAGGCTAATATCCCTAAATTACGTTCTTTCAGATTGTCAGGAGGAGTAGCAACAGGTTCCATTTTATCATTTACTAAATAATTTGAAAAACGATGCATATTACGAACTGGCTCTTTGTATTCACCATTATTAAAAGCATCGGTGCTTAAAGAATTTATAAATGTATTAAACCCCTCGTCCATCCAGGCATGTAGCCGTTCATTTGAACCAACAATCATAGGAAACCATATGTGTCCAAATTCGTGATCTGTTACACCCCAAAGGCTAGAGTTTTTACTTTTCCAACTGCAAAATACAATTCCTGGATATTCCATCCCTCCTTGATTGCCAGCTACATTAATAGCTGCGGGGTAGGGATATTCCGACCATTTTTCAGAGTAGTGTTCTATGGATGCTTTGGTGTATTCTGTAGATCGGGCCCAGGCATCTCTTGAATTACTTTCAACTGGATAGACCGACATGGCCATTGCTTTTTTACCACTGGGCAGGTTGATACGTGCCGCATCAAAAATAAAGGCTGAAGATGAGGACCACGCTACATCTCTTGCGTTTTCAATTCTGAACTTCCACGTTAGGCGCTCATTGGCTTGTGGACGAGAGTCTTTNCTGTTAATCTCATTAGCTCCGCGTATAATTACTGTTTCATCACTATTGGCTGCTTGTTTTAGCTTATTAAGTTGTTTAGTAGTGTAAACTTCTTCAGGATTTAACAATCCACCAGAGCAAACCACCAAATGATCTTTGGGGACGTTGATATGGATGTCAAATGTTCCGTATTCTAAATAAAACTCTCCAGCACCAAGATAAGGTAAGGTATTCCATCCTAAAATGTCGTCATAAACACACATNCTAGGATACCACTGTGCTAAGTTGAATATGCGTCCATTTTTAGTTTCCAAAACACCCATTCGGTCTGATCCATAGTCAGGTGAAGTGAAAGAAAAATCAATATTAATTTTTATTTTACCCCCATTAGGGGCTAAAGGCTTTGAAAGTTTTATTTTCATGCGGGTATCTGTGATCTGATATTTGGCATTTAATGTGAGACCTTTAGTTTTGTTTTTTTTCTTTGACATTTTCCCAATTGGCACATAAGACAAGCGCACCTGACTAATGTCATAGCCACCATCAAAGTCCTGACCTTTGGCCCCATTTCGACTGCCATTCAAAGGAATTATCGCATTACCCCTAGAATCTTTTTTAAATAAGTTTTGGTCTAATTGTATCCAAAGAAAATCTAGTTCATCAGGGCTGTTATTCACATAGGTTATGGTTTCAGTTCCTGTAATTTTTTTGCTTTGGTCGTTGAGACTTACCTGAATGAAATAGTCAGCACTGTTCTGCCAATAGGCATGGCCAGGCTTTCCACTTGCTGACCTTGTCTGAGTTCCATTGTTGCTATAGAATCCGTTTCCAAAAGCGGCATTGTAGTCATAAACGGATTTTTCTGGAGTTTGAGCCCCACTAAAAACACTGGTTAGTAGTAGCGAGTAAGTCAATCGATAGAGTAATTTAGACATTGATAAATTTTTAATTAAAATTGAATGTTAAAATAGTATTTTTTTATGATTTATACGCTGTTAAAATTAAAATGTTACATCACGTTTAATATAAGACAGACTTTTGATCCCAAAGAACTGAAAGGAATATTCCAAGGAATATAATTGCAACAATAAATTTAATAAAAGCCGAAGTTAAGAACCCTAATAAGGAACCAAAGGCTGCCTTAATGGCTATTTTAGAGTCACTTTTGTTAAGTAATTCTCCAATAAAAGCCCCAAAAAAAGGACCAATAAGAATTCCGCCTGGAATGGGAGCAATAAGCCCAATGATTAAACCAGCGGTGGTACCCATCATTCCATATTTTGATCCGCCAAATTTTTTGGTTCCAATGGCTGGAATAAAATAATCNAAAGTCCAAATTATAGTAGCAACAATTAATGTAATAATTAAAAGTTTTTTACTGACCTCTATCGAATTGGATAAATAAAGAGATAAAAAACCAAACCAACTGGTAATGGGGCCTGGTAAAACTGGTAAAAAACTACCAATGATTCCTAATATCATTAACCCTAATCCCATGGTGATTAAAAAAATATCCATAAATTATAATTTTTGTTTGTATTCTAAGATCACTTATTCTTTAAATATGAAATTTGGGTTCAACACAAAGCTACATTTTTTTTAAAATAATGGTCATTCTCTAGGAATTTTAATTCGTAATTATTGTGGTAGTCTCGTAGGTATTATTATATATTTGCAAAAATTTATTTGCGTTGAGTAAAGTTAACCTCTGCCATGCATTTCAAGAGTCTTTGAAACTTCAAAAACTTCAAAAACTTATGACCTTACCACGAGTAAAAGCTCATTTTAAAGGTTCTCTTGGTGCCGATTTATCATTTTCCATAGCGGCAGCTTTTACAAATCAAAATCTACCNTTTTTACTCGTTTTTGAATCCAAGGAAATTGCTGCTTTTCATCTAAACGATTTAGAGTTACTCTTGCCCAAAGAAACTGTTCTTTTTTATCCAGGTAGCTACCGCAGACCCTACGAAATTGAGGATACGGATAATGCCAATGTTTTGTTGCGCTCTGAAGTGCTTAACCGTATTAATTCTCAAAGAAAATCAAGTGTTATCGTAACTTACCACGAAGCGCTTTTTGAAAAAGTACTGTCAAAAAAAGATTTGAATAAAAATACTTTAAAAATAAGTGTCGGCGATATACTGGGTCTTGATTTTGTAAATAATGTGCTTTTTGAGTATAAATTCAAGCGGGTAGATTTTGTAACTGAGCCAGGTGAGTTTTCCATTCGTGGTGGTATTATAGACGTATTTTCATTTGCCAATGATACGCCCTATCGTATTGAGTTTTTTGGGGATGAGGTAGAAAGCATTCGCACATTTGATATTGTTTCACAACTTTCACTAAAGCCCTACACCAAATTTCAAATAATTCCGAATATTGAACATAAATTAAAGCATGAAAATCGGGTTGGATTTTTAGATTACGTTCCGTCAAACACTGTTGTTTGGGCTCAAAATCTGCCTGCTTTATTTCAAAGTATTGAAGCTCTATTTGAAAAAGCAAAATCTGCCTATAAATTGTTGTCTGAGTCCATCCTTTACAGCGATCCGGAAGGTCTTTTTTGCAATTCAGATAATTTTAAACAGTCTCTATTGAAGTTTTCAATCTTTGAGTTGGGATCAGAGAAATTTTACGATACTGAGTCAAAAANAACTGTAGAAGTTAATGTAAGTCCTCAACCCGCATTCAACAAGCAATTTAAACTTTTAATCGATGACCTAAATCAAAAACAGGCCTCAGGGTTTAAAAACTATATTTGTTGTGCAAATGCAAAGCAAGCNCAACGCTTCCACGATATTTTTGAAGAGCACGAATCGGTAGTTCATTATAAAACTCTGGNGTTTTCACTACATCAAGGGTTTGTGAATCACGATTTGAAAATTACATGTTATACCGACCATGAAATTTTTGAACGCTATCACAAATTCAAGCTCAAAAATGGATTTGCAAAAAAGCAAGCCATCACGTTAGGAGAATTAAATAGTTTAGAGGTTGGGGATTATGTCACCCATATCGACCATGGTATTGGTAAGTTTGGAGGACTTAAAAAGATTGATATTGAAGGTAAATCTCAAGAGGCCATAAAGTTGTTTTATGGAGAACGAGATATTTTATACTTGAGCATCCATTCATTGCACAAAATCACCAAGTTTAATGGCAAGGATGGCAAGCCTCCCAAAATTTATAAGTTAGGGAGTAAGGCCTGGAAGACTTTAAAACAAAAAACTAAATCAAGGGTTAAGGAAGTTGCCTTTAACTTGATAAAATTATATGCTAAACGTAAATTGCAAAAGGGCTTTCAATACGGCCCTGATAGTGCAATGCAATTGGAGCTGGAATCTTCTTTTGTTTATGAAGACACGCCAGATCAAATAACATCCACTGCGGCTATCAAAGTAGATATGGAAAGCGAGCGCCCCATGGACCGTTTGGTTTGCGGTGATGTAGGTTTTGGTAAAACGGAGGTCGCCATCCGAGCAGCATTTAAAGCTGTTGATAATGGAAAGCAGGTTGCCGTTTTAGTTCCAACTACCATTTTAGCTTTTCAACATGCGAAAACATTTCGTGAGCGCTTGAAAGAATTCCCTGTTACTGTTGGATATTTAAACCGTTTTAAAACAGCTAAACAAAAACGCGAAACGCTAGACCAATTAAGCTCAGGCGCTTTGGACATTCTTATTGGTACCCACCAACTGGTCAATAAATCAGTGAAATTTAAAGACTTAGGGCTTCTTATTGTAGATGAAGAACAAAAATTTGGAGTGGCTATTAAAGACAAACTTAAAACCCTGAAAGAAAATATAGATGTTCTTACCTTAACCGCAACGCCCATTCCTCGGACTTTGCAATTCAGCCTCATGGCTGCGCGAGATTTATCTATTATTACCACGGCACCACCCAATCGATATCCCATTGAAAGTCATGTAATAAGACTGAACGAAACCATTATTAGAGATGCTATTAGTTATGAGATTCAGCGTGCCGGGCAAGTCTTTTTTATTCACAATCGTATCGAAAATATTCGAGAAGTAGCCGGTATGATTCAGCGCCTGGTACCAGATGCTAAAATTGCAGTTGGCCATGGACAATTGGAGGGCAAAAAATTAGAGCAACTCATGCTAAATTTTATGGAGGGCGGGTTTGATGTCTTGGTGAGTACCACAATTGTTGAAAGTGGACTGGATGTTCCCAACGCCAATACTATTTTTATAAATAATGCCAATAATTTTGGCCTGAGCGACTTGCATCAAATGCGCGGTCGGGTGGGTCGTAGTAACAAAAAAGCATTCTGTTATTTTATTACACCAGATTACCATGCCATGACTAATGATGCCCGAAAGCGAATTTCCGCTTTAGAAAATTATACTGCCCTAGGTAGTGGTTTTAACATTGCAATGAAAGACCTTGAGATTCGAGGTGCTGGAGATTTATTGGGCGGGGAACAAAGTGGATTTATAAACGACATCGGATTTGAAACCTATCAAAAAATTCTCAATGAAGCCATCGATGAACTCAAAGAAAATGAATTTGAACATTTGTTCAGTAAAGATACAGAGGCTAAAATCTATGTCAAAGAATTGACGATTGATACGAATTTTTCATTACTTTTTCCAGATGATTATGTGAATAACATTTCGGAACGTTTGCGTCTATACACAAAACTCAATAGTTTGAAAACGCCAGAGGAGCTTAAAACTTATGAATCAGAGTTGGTAGATCGTTTTGGGCCATTGCCTACGGAAGTTGTTGATCTATTGGACAGCGTAAAAATGAAATGGTTAGGCCTCGCACTAGGTCTTGAGAAAATATTAATGAAGCAGCATAAGTTAGTGGGGTATTTCATTACAGATCAAAATAGTTCCTTTTTTGATTCGCCACAATTTTCAAAAATTTTGGACTATGTTCAAAAGCATCCAATGATTTGCTCATTAAAGGAGAGTCAAACCCGTAATGGACTTCGCTTGTTACTAACTTTTAAGAATGTTAGCTCGGTTAAAAAAGCATTACACATACTAAAATCCTTAATACTTAAGCTTAAATAAAGTTTAATCTAAAATGTTATTTTTGTTTTTGATTCAGTAACACTAAGTTCAATTGATCTACCAAAAATTAAAGCTTGATTTTCAGGCATATGCCCTGCTGGAATTCCAAAGGCCACAGGGAAATCATAGGGTTCAAGAACATTCATTATCAACTCTTCAACAGAGCATCCCCAAGCAGGAATATTAGATTTTATGTTCATCATATCTCCTACAATAACTCCGGCACAGTGATTGAAATACCCTGCTCTTTTCAGACTTTGTAGCATACGATCAATATGGTATTTGTATTCTCCAATTTCTTCAATAAACAAGATTTTATTTCGTGTATCTAGTTGTGTTGAACTACCTAATTGTGAAGTCAAAAGCGTGAGGTTTCCCCCAATTAAAATCCCTTTACTCTTTCCAAACCGATTAGCTTTATTTGAATCTATTTCATATGTATCAAGTGAATCAAATAATCCTGCTTTCAATGATTTTATGGAATTTTTTATGTTTTTTGAGTCCTCCTCAAGGTTAACAACCATCATGCCGTGCAGTGTTTCATATCCTAAATTATTTAGCTGATTATGTATTACTGTTATATCCGAATATCCAATAAACCACTTAGGATTTTTTTTAAAGCCTTCAAAATTTATTTTATCAACAATTCGAATACTCCCATATCCACCACGAGCGCACCATATAGCTTTTATTTTAGGACTGTCAAGTGCCCATTGAATATCTTTTAGACGTTGTTCCTCTTTACCTGCAAAATGATTATTTTCTTCAAATATGTTCGCCCCCAGTACAGCTGCTAAACCCCAGCTTTCTATTAAAGATTGTGCTGTTTTAATGGATTTTTTACCAGTTTTTATAATACCTGCTGGTGCTATTATTGCTACTGTATCACCGGCTTGAAGTTTTTGGGGGCTTATGATTTTTTTTAACTCAGTATTTTTTTGGTTTTTTTTAATCATTTTTGATGGATTACTATGAGAACAGCTGAGTGAAAACAGCAAAAAAAATAAGGATTTTAAATGCATTAAAAAGAGCTTTTTGTAAAGATATAAAATTCTCATAGCTTGTGTTTAGATTGCTGCTTTATTTGTGTATTTTTGTTTATACATTCTTAAAAATGTCAAAACGTTACACGCTAACAGCTGCATTGCCATATACTAATGGGCCTATACATATTGGTCATTTAGCTGGGGTATATATACCTGCTGATATTTATGCTCGCTACTTACGTCTTAAAGGATGCGATGTCGCTTTTATTTGTGGAAGTGATGAGCATGGTGTACCAATAACAATTAAGGCTAAAAATGAGGGTGTTACTCCTCAAGATGTAGTGGACCGTTACCATAAAATCATCAAGGATTCATTGAAAGAATTTGGGATATCATTTGATAATTACTCTAGAACATCAGCAGAAATCCACCACAAAACAGCCTCGGATTTTTTTAAAAAACTACATAAAAAAGGTGCTTTTATTGAAGAAATATCTGATCAGTTATATGATGCTGAAGCTAAACAATTTTTAGCCGATCGTTTTGTAATTGGTACTTGTCCAAAATGTGGTTATACTGAAAGTTACGGAGATCAATGCGAAGCTTGCGGTACCAGTCATAATGCTGTAGATTTAATAAATCCTAAGTCCGCAATCTCAGGAAATATTCCTGAACTAAAATCTACAAAACATTGGTATTTGCCATTAAATGATCATCAAGAATTTTTAAAGTCATGGATTGAGCTAGAGAACAAGCATGATTGGAAACCAAATGTTTATGGACAATGTATGTCATGGATTAACGACGGATTACGTCCACGTGCTGTGACAAGAGATTTGGAATGGGGAATTCCAGTCCCTTTAGAAGGAGCAGAGGGAAAAGTTTTATATGTCTGGTTCGATGCACCAATAGGATATATCTCATCTACCAAAGAATGGGCTCTATCAAAAGGTAAGGATTGGGAGCCTTATTGGAAAGATAAAGAAACTACCTTATTGCATTTTATTGGAAAAGATAATATAGTGTTTCATTGCATCATATTTCCAGCAATGCTTAGGGCTGAAGGTAGTTATATTTTACCTAAAAATATTCCCGCTAATGAATTCTTGAACCTTGAGGGGCAAAAAATTTCCACTTCAAAAAACTGGGCCGTATGGTTGCCAGAATATCTTAAAGAATTTCCTGAACAACAAGACGTTCTTCGTTATGTTCTAACCGCTACCGCTCCTGAGACCAAAGACAACGATTTTACTTGGAAAGACTTTCAAGCAAGAAATAATAACGAGTTAGTTGCTATTTATGGGAACTTTATCAATCGAGTTTTAGTTCTAACACATAAGTATTATGGTGGCCAAGTTCCAAGTGTAACCGCACTAAATTCCACTGATGCAGCTATTTTTAAATTACTTAAAGAAACTCCCATTGCATTGCAAAGTTCTTTGGAACGATTTCGTTTTCGTGAGGCTAGCCAGCTTATAATGAATTTAGCTCGATCTGGAAATAAATATTTAGCCGATGAAGAGCCTTGGAAGTTAATAAAAACCAACCCAGACCGTGTCCAAACTATTATGAATGTTGCCCTTCAGCTTGCTGCTGGAATTTCAGTACTTTCAGAACCCTTTTTACCGACTACATCTAAAAAATTACAATCAATGCTTAACTTAAATGTGAAACCAACATGGGGATTTATTGAAAAGGGGCAACATCTTTTAGCTCCAAAGCATCTTATTGGTAATGTCTCATTGTTGTTTAATAAAATTGAAGATTCGCAAATTGAAATTCAACTGCAAAAATTAAAATTAAGTAAGATTTCTAACGAAATGGAGACTAATACTATTAAACAAAAACCAATCATCTCCTATGACGATTTTTCTAAATTAAATTTAAGAGTTGGAGTTATTTTAAAGGCTAAAAAATTACCTAAAGCAAAAAGACTTTTAGTTTTAGATGTTGACATTGGAGACAAGGTTATAATTATAGTTTCAGGAATTGCTAAAGACTATAATATTGAATCAGTTATTGGACAAAAAGTTACAGTTTTGTGTAACTTATGTCCACGTAATTTAAGAGGAGTAGAAAGTCAAGGAATGATTTTAATGACAAAAAAAGCAGATGGATCATCAGTTTTTGTTCAACCAGATTTAAATCATTCTAGTATTCCGGGTCTAATTATTGAATAAATTTAAACTTCAGAATTTTTTAACGACTTATTAATTGGAATCATCTTTTAATTTTTGATTTTTCAAATTCATTTTTTTACTTAATTTAAATTTTTTTCAAAAAAACACATTATTTTTAATTTACCCCTAATTTTATGGGGGTATAATTATTAATATAAAAAAAATTAAAAAAAGACCCTACATTTATTATAGGGTATTATTAATTAGTATACATTTGTTTTTTAACTAATCAAAAAATAAAAATTAATTACTATTTAAAAAATTTATATCATTATGTTCAATTTATTATTTTTAAATACCCCCCTAATCATACAAGACGCGGCTACAGTTGAAGGCGATATGGGCATGTTGTGGATGCTATTATCAGGAATATTGGTTTTTTTCATGCAGGCTGGTTTTACCCTTGTAGAATCCGGTATGACTCGTTCCAAAAACGCAGTTAATATTGCCATGAAAAACTTACTTGACATTTGTGTTGGATCACTTACTTATTGGCTAGTTGGATATTCCTTGATGTATGGAGCTACTGAAAACGGGTGGTTTTTTTGGTCAGGTTTGGTTCAAGGTGATGGTGCTGATTTATTTTTTCAAACCATGTTTGCTGCTACTGCTGCAACTATTGTATCTGGTGCTATAGCCGGACGTACTAAATATTCAACTTATGCAATTTTTACAGTCGTTATGACTGCTTTAATTTACCCTATAGCTGGTGGATGGGAATGGAACGGCGGATGGTTAAACGATGTTGATGGTTATTTTTTTAANGTAGAATTTATTGATTTTGCTGGGTCTTCAATTGTTCATGGAGTTGGTGGTTTTGCTGCTTTAGTTGCTGCTTACATGGTTGGACCACGNATTGGNAAATTTGTTGATGGTAAAGTTATTCCAATGCCAGGTCACAATCAANTTCTTGCTACACTTGGTGTATTTATTCTCTGGCTTGGTTGGTTTGGTTTCAATGGTGGTTCACAACTAGCCTGGGGTGGAGATGACGCAGTTGCTGCCTCAGCTGTAGTTGTGGTAACAAACTTAGCTGCAGCGGCAGGAGCATTAGGAGCTTTAATAACCACATGGATCTGGTATGGTAAACCAAATTTAGCTCAAACTCTTAATGGTGCNCTAGCTGGCCTTGTCAGTATAACTGCAGGTTGCGGAAACATGTCAGAANCAGGTGCNGTTTTAGCAGGTTTAATAGGTGGTGTTTTAGTTGTATTTTCAATTGAGTTTATTGAGAAAAAATTAAAAATTGATGATGCTATTGGTGCTGCATCAGTACATGGTGTTGCAGGATTTTGGGGAACAATTGTTATAGGACTTTGGGGTATCAGTGGAGATGACCCAATTGGTATATTTAATGGAGGTACCTCGGATCAATTAATAGTTCAGTTAATAGGTGCTTTATCCTACATGGTTTGGGCAGTATTGCTTTCATTTTTAGTTTTCGGTNTACTCAAAATAACTATTGGCCTAAGAGTTAGCGAAAAAGAAGAGCTTGAAGGATTAGACATGTCTGAACACGGCTCTTTAGCATATCCAGGTAAGAGAACTAGAGAATAATCGTCTAATGTTCTAAAATATTTTTGTTTAGTTTTGACTTGTATTTCAAAAAAGTCTTAGTTTTTTGCTAAGACTTTTTTTGAACTTCTTTTTGAACAAGATTATTAATTAAATTTTAATTCGTCTTAATATGTATANGTATGCCAAAAAATAAAACAACTTTAAAAGAATTATCATCAATATTGGGGTTTTCTATTTCTACTATATCAAAGGCTTTAAATGGTAGTAACGAAATCAGTACGATTACCAAAAAACGTGTTATAGAAACTGCAAAGAAATATAACTATCGTCCAAATAAAATTGCATTAGGTTTAAAATTTGGTAAAACATATACAATTGCAGTTATTATTCCCTCTGTTCAAAATAGCTTCTTTGCCAGGGCATTGTATGGTATTGAAAGCGTAATCTCAAGCACTAAATACAGCTCCATTATATGCCTTACTGGCGAATCTCATGAAAAAGAAGTTTCAAACTTTGATGTTTTAAGTAATGGTGTAGTGGACGGTTTTATTGTAGCAGCTTCATTAGAAACCCAAACGTTAGGAGATTTTAATCATTTTTCGAATGTTTTAAATGAAGGAAAAAGTCTTGTTATGTTTGACAGTGTAATTGATGAAATTCCATGTACAAAAGTAAAGACAAACGACTATGCTGCAATTTCAAAAGCAACAAAAAATTTAATTTCTTCAAACAGAAAAAAAATATTATTATTATCNACTATTTATAATTCAAATGTTGGAAAACAAAGAACTGAGGGTTACAAAAAGTCAATGATTGATGCCGATTTAGAACCACTTATTTTAGAATCTAATATTGATGAAATTGAGATGTGTCTTGAAAATTATATAATTAAAAATAAAATAGATGCTGTTATCGCTTCAGACAATGATTCCTCGTTTGTGACTTATAAAGTGGCCAAAAAACTCCAAAAAGCTATACCAGACGATATTGCTGTAATTGGATACACTAGTGAACTTATTGCTGGTTACCTAATACCAGAACTAACAACTATAAATCAACATAGTTTTACAATGGGTAAAACAGCAGCAAAATTATTATTGGANCAATTAGAAGCCAAAAATAATACTCANCAAACTTTTATCATTAATTCCACATTATCAAAACGTAATTCATCCTAAAAATTAAACTCAAACAATTTATTCTTGAGGTTAATATTAAATTAGATTTTTTATTTTTTAGATTAGTTGAAAATAATTTAAATTTGTTCCCTTAAAAAAAAAGATGAAAATTAAAACAACACTATTTATAGCTTTTTCAGTTATTTTCTTTCAGAGGTCTTTTTCACAAAATTCTACGGATTTAGTTGAGCATTATAAGTCTTATTATACTCAAATGCAAAAACAAGGAGATATTCAAGGAATTATAAATGCAATGACACACCTTTTAGTCCTTGAGCCAAATATTAAACGCCAAGACACTCTAGCAGCTTTATATATGAATGAAGGTAAATATATGCAAGCATTAAATCTTTTAGGTATCAAAAAAGATGAATTAGATACAGACATGGCAATAGAGGTTAAAGCTGTATGTCTAAAATCATTAAATGAGCCTGTTAGAGCTATNGAGCAGTATGAATTATTNTTCAAGCGGATGCCAAATGTTACCTTGGCTTATGAATTAGCCGATTTAAAAATTCAAGTAAATGATATAACTGGTGCAAATTTAAAAATTACTTATGGATTAGCAAATAGTAAAAAAGATATGATGAAACCTTATTACGAAACGCAATCTACATACGAGGTTCCATTAAAAGCAGGTTTTTTATATTTAAAAGCAATATCTAAATTTAGAGAAAATCAAGAATCAAATCATGATTTTGCTTTAGAAATTCTAAATGAATGTTTGGTTATAGCCCCAGAATTTAATTTAGCAATCTTGGCTAAAAATGCAATAAATGAACAAAAATCAAAAANAGAGTAAAAGTTTGTTTTTGAGTAAATTAATTAGATTATTGATCCTATTTACTATATTTTAAATTCATTTTTCTAGATTAATAAATTCTAATTTATACTAATAGGATTTAGACGTTTTTTTTCAATGAATTAAAATCAATTTAGAATTATTTTTTTTGTTATTCGCTTACTGTTTGATTCTATTTCTAAAATATAAACCCCCTTTGAAAATTTAGTCATATCTATCTTATAATTAGAAATGCCATAATTGACATAGTCTTTATAAAGTAGTTTAGCAGTTATATCACGAATATATATTTTAAAGTCAGGAATATTATTCATGCGAATATTAAATATATCTGAGGATGGGTTTGGATAGATTGAAATTTGCTGTAGTTCATAATCAAGCGAATTTAATGTGGTTCCTTCAACAACTAAATCGTCAATTATTACNCCTTCAGCTGTGACGTAATTATCTGTATGAAATACAAATCTAAAAATTATATTATTAGCTTCAGCAAACTCAGCTAAATCATAAGCGTATTCAATCATTTCAAGGCTATTGCCCGTCCATTGTGCTCCAACGCAATTATAACAGTTATTATTAATACCATCACCTGAAAATCTTGAGCTGTTGTACCAATTGATATCTTCGGAATCACCTAAAATGTTCCAATTTTCACCCAAATCTGTTGAATATTCCATGAATAATAAGTCCCAGTCAAATTCAATTTCAAAGGCCATATTAAATTTTAAAATAGGGTTTCCAATTGTGGTTAAATCAAAGCAAGGAGAATATAGATAAGATTTAGTATTATTAGAATACTCTCCATCCAAATTTGTTCCATAAACTTGTGTTCCAGATGTTGTAGTGTTTAGCTCTTNTCCCGTNGGCTCTCCACGTTCCCACAAGTCACCAGAGTCTGAAGCTACTAATAAGTTGTCAGAAATAGTTTCAAAAGTATTTATTGTTTGAGTTGCACCAGCTCGATTTACATTAAAAGTTAAATTTAAATTATTATTTGAATTATAAAAATCATTCTGAATTNATACTGATGCATAAAATTGATGTTCTCCAAAATTAATACTCATCGGTTGAAGCTGAATTATCTCTTCATCAAGAGAGGCAATAGAGCCATTCCAAATTTGTATTGTAGGACTGTCATTATCAATGAAATAAGAAATTTCTATTTCTGAAATTAAATTTTGCCCGTTATTTTTAACACGGATTTGTGGAGCCAGGTCTCCGCAAGAAATATTTATTGTAGATGGGTTTTCAATTGCCACTAATTTAATATCATCTGACGCTAGAGANGTTATTGGCATTGTACTTCTCCATATACCACGACCATAGGTCGAAGCAATAATTTGATTATCAGGAATATTAATACTTAAATCTCTTACTGAAGTATTTGGTAGGTTTATTTCAAATGGTAACCAATCATTTGTATTATCGTCGTACCTGTAAACCCCTAAACTTGTTCCTAGATATAAAACGTTTTCCGGAGTATCAACTTGGTGCTTAATCATATTCTTTACAACTAAAGGTAGGCTTCCCGAAATATTTGTAAATGAGACTGCTTGATTAATAGATTTGTAAACTTTACCTGAACTACCTCTAGTTGTCACATATATTATGTTATTGTCNTTATTATGAACTTCAATAGAAGTTATATTATTGGGGAAACTACCAAGATTTATAAAATTAACTCCACGATCCGAACTTTTGTGTAGATTAGAATCCGTAGCTACATATATTATGTCGCTATTGATTGGGTCAAGTTCTAAAACATCAATATTAGTACCAAAATTTGAAGAAATTGCAGTAAAATCACCATTTTCAAATTGATATAGTCTATTATATCCCGCAAAGACTTCGCTTTGACTATTAATGCTNANAGGAGTTATCCAATTTCCATTAGTGGGNCCACTGTATCCTTGAGTACCACTATACCCTGACATTCCAGAATCATTATTAACAAATAATGTTTGTCCTCCTTGCATAAAGCCATAATATATGTTGTCATTATTAGGATCAATTACACTTTCCATACCATCACCTCCATGGTAACTACTCCATTCATTGAAATATGCAAATCCACCATTGTCTTGAGTTCCTCCNGCAATTTTATTGGAATTTTGTTTAGAAACAGATACTCTGTAAAATTGACTAATGGCCATATTTCCAGTAAAGTCGGTAAAAGTATTTCCTTGGTTTGAAGATTTGAAAAAACCACCATCAGATCCAACAAATAGTTCATTATTGTAAAATTTAAGGAAGTGAATGTCTGCATGAGTATAAGCTTCATTTCGATTTGCCCAATCGCTAAGTTGTGTAAAGTTATCGCCACCATCTCCAGACTTCCATACATTTAATACCCCGACATATAATTCATTTTCATCAGTATCTGATACAGCCATAGCTAAATCATACCATGCCTGATTACTTTCATAAATATCTTGAGTGTTGTCCATTTTGAAAAAACCTCCTCCGCTNTTAGAAGATTTNTAAACTCCTTCAAATCCAAAATTACTCGTACTAGCAACAATATAAACTAGTTCATTATTTGCAGGAGTAACGTCCATTACTAGTCTTGCTGATCCGGAAGGCAAACCAAAACCACTGTTATTAAAACTTTCTCCGCCATCTATAGATTTAAAAAATTCTGAGTCAGTGATAGCATAGACTATTGACGGATCTCCAGGCTTTTGTTTAACCCCTTGAAATGCTCCAGTTTTAGATTGATTCCAATTAATACCACTATCTAAGGTTTTATAAACTCCGTTATTTGTTGCAGCCCAAATAATGCCTGGGTTGGATTCATGCATCTCTAGTTCATATATTCTTGTAGGAGAATTATTAGGATTCATCCCTGTTTGTTCCCAATTTAATCCTGCATCAGTTGATTTCCATATTCCAACACTGTAGGAATCACCTGCATCATCATCCCCAGTTGCTATGTATATTATGTTTGGATTTGTATAATCAATTACTATACTAGAAACACCAATTTGTGGTAAATCGTCAGAAAGAGCTACGTAAGTTAGACCACCATCTTCAGATTTCCATATTCCACCAGAAGGAGTTCCAACATATACAATGTTAGGATTTACAGGGTCAGGTGTTACACAGTTAACACGACCTAAATTTAAATATGACGTAGATCGATTCAAAAAATCTGTAGGCCCAATTGAACTCCAATTACTTTGGTCATTAAAAGAATTCATGGATGTTCTAAGTTGACTAGCACTATTTTTACTTTTCCAAGTATCCCAAAGTTCTTTGCCTGATGGTAAAAATCCCATTTCATCAACATAATTTTCCCAAAAAGCTTCCCAACGTTTAAAAGGTTTGTAACCGCTACCTTTAGCATTTTTATCATTTATTTGCCAATATAAATTTCCAGCATTAACAACGTCTTGAAAATTAATTTTTTCATTAACTGAAACTCCAGCACTTTTTACCCATGGGGAATTATAATTAATTTGAGCTGATGTTAAATTTATTGATATAGATAAAATAAAGATTAGAACTGTATGTGATAGTAAAATACGTTTCATGAGATAAATTATTTATTAACTAAAATTTGTAGAGATTTTTCGTGAGTTTTATTTATTTGATTTAATAGATTATAATAAGTTGAAAGAATGTTATTTTTTAACTGTTCAGTGTATTTCGAATCAATTTTATAATTTGATGTCATATTATAATATATACAAAGATTCGTTTCCAAAACTTTAATCCTTGAGCGAATATGGTTTGAATCCAAAATATCAGGAATATTAATTTCCAAATTTTGGAATATTTCCTTAATATCTTTTTTTGAAAGCTCAAGAATTAGTTCGTTATTATTTAATTTTAAAATTTCATTTTCAAGTATTTTGAAACTATTCCAATCATTCAAAATTTCTTTTGTGATTGAATTAGTTCTTACAATAATTGTAGATTCAATATTCTTGTTTTGNAAAATTGAAGATTGTGAAATCTCTAGTTCGGTTGAAAAGTTTTTATTGTCTGAACTAGTTTGGCATTTTGATAAACAAACCAAACACAGGACACCGACATATATATGCACAAGATTTTTAAACATTTAATTTTAACTTTAAAAAAAAAATTGGTCGGTAGTTACAAATATCATAATAAATTAAATACATTACTATAATTAATTGTTAATTTCACAAAAAAAATAATTGTAATTCAAGACATGAGTTTTAAGTTCATTGAAGTTGATAGTCCTTGTAAAATACTAATTATTGGGGCTTTGGGGCAAATTGGAAGTGTTTTGACNGAAAGACTTCGTTTGATACATGGTGAATCAAATGTCATTGCTAGCGATATTAAACTTGATTATTCTAATAAGCTTAATAATGGTCCATTTGAGGTTGTTGACGCTANAAATTACAATAGAATAAGTGAGGTTATCAATCAATATTCTATTGATACAATATACTTGATGGCTGCAATGCTTAGTGCAAGTGCTGAAAAAAAACCTGAGATTGCTTGGCATTTGAATATGCAGTCCTTACTAAACGTTTTAAATTTNGGTAAAGCTAAACTAGTTAAAAAGATTTTCTGGCCCTCTAGTATAGCGGTTTTTGGCCCCTCAACTCCTAAGGATATGGTACCCCAGGTCACTGTTAAGGAACCAACTACCGTATATGGAATTTCAAAATTAGCTGGAGAACGTTGGTGTGAATATTACCACAACATCCATGGTGTAGATATTCGAAGTATAAGATACCCAGGAATTATTGGATGGCAATCTCTTCCTGGTGGAGGAACTACGGATTATGCTGTTGATATTTTTCACAAAGCAGTTAGCGGGGACAATTATAGATGTTTTTTAAACTCTAAAACNAAATTACCTATGATGTTTATTGACGATGCTATTAGAGCAACTATTGAAATTATGAAAACTGAATCAAAAAAAATAACTATTAATTCATCATATAACTTGGCTGCTTTTTCTTTTAGCCCTTATGAAATTTCTCGAGAAATCCAGAAGTTTTATCCTGAATTTTCAATTGATTATGAACCTGACTTCAGACAGATTATTGCCGATAGTTGGCCAGACAGTATTGATGATTTTCAAGCCAGAATGGACTGGGGTTGGAGCCATGAATATGACATGAATAAACTATGTGAAACAATGTTCAATAAGTTAAAGATTTAAAAAAAAATCCCATTCGTTTGAATGGGAAAGTGTGGTACCTCCAGGAATCGAACCAGGGACACACGGATTTTCAGTCCGTTGCTCTACCAACTGAGCTAAGGTACCCCGCATAATGCAGGAGCAAATATAATGCAATTTTAGTATTACCAAAGTAAATTTTTTTAAAAAAATAGTTTTGTAAATTTACGNTATATAGTATGTTATGAATTTAATTATTGACATCGGTAATTCCAAAATAAAACTAGCCGTTTTTGATTGCTCTCGTTCCATTGTATTTGAAAATTTTGAAATAGATAATTTAGAAAATATGATTGCTCAAACAATAGAAAAATATCCTAAAATAAATCAAATTTTTGTTTCATCTGTCAAGTATTCAAATAAACACATTTTAGATATTTTTCCAGCTTCAAAATCATTAGTTTTATTTGATCATAATTTTAAGTTTCCCTTTAAAAATTTATATAAGACACCAAATTCAATTGGGTTAGACCGTTTGGCACTGGTTTCTGCAGCTTTCTATAAATATCCAAATCAGAACGTATTGGTTATTGATGCTGGAACATGTATTACATATGATTTTATTGACGAAAANGCTAACTACCACGGTGGTGCGATTTCACCTGGGCTTAGGATGCGTTACAAATCTCTTAATAATCAAACATCACAATTACCACTAATTCAACCTTTTATCCCAAATAATTTTATTGGTAACACCACAAATAAATCAATACATTCTGGAGTAGTCTTTGGCGTTATTAACGAAATTCAAGGGACTNTAGTTCGTTATAAAAATGAATATTCAGATTTAATAGTTGTTTTGACTGGTGGAGATACTAATTTTTTGTATAAACAATTTAAAATTAGCATATTTGCCTTCCCAAATTTTATTTTTGAAGGACTAAATTTTTTACTAGAACACAATTCGAAAAAATGACACGAAATTTAATAATATTTATCATTGTTTTGACTTCGAACTTTATTTCAGCCCAACAAGCCACTAGTTCACCATATTCATTTTATGGGCTTGGAAATCTCAAGTTTAAAGGAACAGTCGAAAATCAGTCTATGGGAGGTATTACTGTTTATTCAGATAGTATTCATATAAATTTGAGAAATCCAGCATCCAATGCAGGTTCTGATTTAGCATTTTATAATAATGAAGCTAGACCAGTTAAATTTGCAATAGGAACTAGTTTTTCTTCTACAACTACACAAACTGAAAGTGCTAGTGATAGTTATGGAAATACATCTGTTGACTATTTAGCAGTTTCGTTACCAATCAAAAAATTTGGAATAGGTTTTGGTATATTACCCTTATCTTCAGTTGGTTATAGTCTTCAATCTAAAAATGAGTTAGATGATATACAATTTAGATATAGAGGAGNAGGTGGAATTAATAGAGTATTTTTAGGATTGGGATACCAGTTAAATAAAAATATTAAAATCGGAGTTGATGGACAATATAATTTTGGCAATATTACTAATACTAGTATAGCATTTGGTTACAATAATCAAGGACAATTACTACAATTTCAAAGTCGCGAGGTTAAACGTTCCGATTTGGGGGGGTTTTCATTTAATATTGGAATGATTTTAAATAAAAAAATAAGTAGTTCTTTATTTCTCAACGCTNCCGCAACATATAGCCCTGAGTCTAGTATGGACTCTGAAAATAAAAATCAATCTGCCACCATTTCAATTGATTCTAATCAAGTCGAATATGTTGATTCAAGCTACAACGTAGATCTGGAAGCAGTTAATNTAGCCAGAACTAACTTAATCCTACCCTCAAAATCTACTTTTGGGATAGGTGTTGGTAAACCTAGAAAGTGGTTTATAGGGCTTGATTACACATTTTTAGAAACTTCAAAATTTACCAATCGTTTTATTGAAATTGATAACACGACTTTTGAAGATGCGTCATCATTTTCAGTAGGTGGGTTTTTTATACCAAAATACGATTCATTTAACAAATATTGGAAACGTATTGTTTACAGATTAGGGATTAGATTAGAAGAAACAGGGCTTGTCATAAATAATGAGTCCATTGACGAGTTTGGCATATCTTTTGGATTAGGGATTCCAATTGGTCGATTGTTCTCAAATGCTAATATTGGTTTTGAATGGGGCCAAAGAGGTACAACTAATCAGAATTTAGTTGAAGAGAATTTCTTTAANTTGAATATCAGCCTATCATTAAATGACCGTTGGTTTGAAAAGCGAAAGTTTAATTAAATTTATGTTTAACAAACACAAATTAAATATGAAAAATAGAATTATATTGATTGTTACTTTTTTCTACATTTTTGGACCTTGTGGTTTTACTCAAAATCAGGAAGATATTCAAACCTTGTCTATTTTTAGTGAGTATGTTAAATCTAAAAACTACGATTCAGCCTACACGCCTTGGATGGAACTCCGTCAAAGAAATCCACGTTTCAACAAAGCTATTTTTATTTACGGAGAACGAATTTTGAAATATAAAATTAAAAAGAGTGTGGGTGATGAAAAAGTCAATTTTATAAATGATATGTTGGCATTGTGGGAAGAACGTGCCCAACACTTTTCTTCGCTGACTCCAAATGGGGCCTACATGGCAAAGGCCTGCCAGTTAAGATACGACAATAGGAAAGTCCTCGGGCTTGATAAAATTCAGTTACATTCAGCTTTTAGTGATGCTTATAATAGCGACCCTAAAACATTTACCAATCCAAAAAGCTTGTATACCTATTTCTCATTGGTGGTCGATATGTATGACGCGGGAAATATACCTGCCCAAGAATTATTTAATATGTATGATATTATTTTTGAGAAAGTTGAAAGTGAAGTTAAGAATTATACTGAAAAAAGAAATTCTTTTTTAAATAATGAAGGAGAATCTAAAGAACTTTCAAGATCTGATGCCTCAAAGCTAAAATCTTACAATAGTTACTTGAAAGCTTACGATCAAATCTCCTCAAGTATTGACGCTAAACTAGGTTCACGTGCTAATTGTGAAAATTTAATTCCACTTTACATTCGTGATTTTGAATCATTCAAAGGGGATGGTTTGTGGTTACAAAGGGCTATGAACAGGATGTATGCAAAAGGGTGTAATGATAACCCGTTATTTGTTAAAATTGTAGAGCAAAAAAATAATTTGGAACCAAGTGCTGACACTTCTTTTTATCTTGCCATATTGAAAGAAAAAGCTGGCTTATCAAATGAAGCATTAGGATTTTACAAACAGGCAATTGATTTAGAAACAAATGATTTTGCAAGAGCTAAAATTTTATTTAAGATCGCTACAAATTTTAAAAATAAGGGTCGTTTCACTCAAGCAAGAAATTATTACCAAAAAGCACTTAAATTTAACCCAAGTATGGGTAGGGNCTATTTAGCAATATCCNCAATGTACGCTNAAAGTGCCAATAATTGCGGGGAAGATAACTTTTCTAAAAGAGCGGTATACTGGCTAGCAGCTAAAGAAGCAGCTAAAGCAGGTCNAGTTGACTCAAATATGAAAAAAAATGCAGCAAAATCTATTGCAAATTATCAAGCTAAAGCCCCTCAGAAGAGTGAAATTTTTTCATCTGGTCGAGAAGGAGAGACTATTAATATAAGCTGTTGGATTCAAAGAACTGTTATTGTGCCAAGTCTTTGATGAAATTTAAATTCGTAATTTTGACTAAACTTTTAAACGTCATACTAATTATATGTCTTGTTTCTTCTTGTAGTGATAGGCTACAGAAAATTAAGAATCAATCAAAAACTATTTTTTTACCAACTTCTATTGCCGAAAACATCAATACAAAGTATACTGATTCGGGTCAATTAAAATCTATTTTGCTAAGCCCAAAAATGATAAACTTTTCAAATGAAGAATTTCCTTTTTACGAATTCCCTGATGGTATAAAATTAACTTTGCTGGGTAAAAATAATGATTCTAGTAAGATTATTTCAAATAGAGCTGTAGTTTACAATGATACTGATATTATTGATTTAAGAGGGAATGTTGTTCTTACTACAAATACAAATGACACACTTTTTACTGATCAATTGTATTACGATCAAAAGAAGGAATGGTTATTTACTGACTCTGCTGTCAAGTTTAGAACAACGGATTATATTACCTACGGAAATGGATTTGATTCTAATCAAGATTTTACTAATGCACAAGTTTTAGAAGTTACAGGAAGTATTTTTATTGAACAATAAACCCTATATTTAATTAGTTTTATTAAATTTAAAACACATGAAATTGTTATCATACTTGAAATATTTTTATTTATTTTTTGGTTGTCTATTTGCCTATGATGCAATCCAAAAGTGGTCGTCTAATCGTAATGAGGCATATTTGTCAATTTTCTTTGTTTTTTTTTCCATTTTCATTTTCCTTTTTAGAAAAAGATACCTCAATAGGTTTAAAGAACGTGGAAAATTGTAGATAAATGAATCCAACAACTTTAATAATAATTTCAAGTTTGTTTTTTTCCGCCTTTTTTTCAGGAATGGAAATTGCTTTTATTTCATCTAATAAAATTCATATTGAAATTGAAAAAAAACAAGGTGGATTTTTATCAAATTTACTAAAAAAAATAACTGCAAAGCCTTCAAAATTTATTACCACAATGCTAATTGGGAATAATATTTCTCTTGTAGTTTATGGTCTTTATATGGGAGATTTGTTGGTTAAATGGTTTGCTGTTCACATTCCAAGTGAAAATATAGTTTTACAATATTTATTTGAAAACTTGAGCTTGCTGACTCAAACAGTTATTTCCACTTTAATAATACTAATTACCGCCGAATTTTTACCTAAAGTTTTTTTTCAAATTCACGCTAATAAATTTCTCAAGTTATTGGCACTTCCATCTTATATCTTTTACATACTTTTTTCATTTTTATCTAACTTTGTAATATGGATTTCAGATTTTATTTTGAAAACATTTTTTAAAACAAAAGGAGATCATGTTCAACTAGCCTTTACAAAAGTTGAGTTAGGCAATTATATCAGCGAAGAAATGGAATCTATTGCTGTAGGTGATGATATTGACAGTGAAATTATGATTTTCCAAAATGCATTAGATTTTTCTGATGTAAAAGCTAGGGAAGCTATGGTGCCAAGAACAGAGTTGACTACAATTGAAATTCATGATTCTGTGAAAAAATTGAGTGATATTTTAACCCAAACGGGGCATTCCAAAATTATAGTTTACAAAAACAACATTGATGATGTTCTAGGCTATGTACATGCATTTGACTTATTTAAAGCTCCAAAAACTATTAAATCAATGTTGATGCCAGTAGAATTTGTTCCAGAAACCATGTTTATTAAGGACATATTAAATGTATTAACAAAAAAAAGAAAAAGCTTGGCAGTAGTTTTGGATGAGTATGGAGGTACATCAGGAATATTAACAATTGAGGATATTGTAGAGGAATTATTTGGAGAAATAGAAGATGAACATGATTCGGTAGCATTAATTGAAAAACAAACTGAAAAAAACTCCTTTTTATTTTCTGCTAGGTTAGAAGTTGATTACATTAATGAGACCTATAAGCTTCAATTACCCAAACACGAAAATTATGAAACTTTAGGAGGACTAATTGTACATAACACTCAAACAATTCCAACCCAAAATCAGAGAATCAATATAGACGGATATGAGTTTAAAATTGAAGAAGTTTCAAATACTAAAATTGAAATTATTAGTCTCAGATTAGTTTTAGATAAAGAACTTTAAATATTTCTAAATAAACAAAATCTTTATCCCTTTTTATTAATTCAAATTAAATTGGTATTTTCGTCCACTATATTTTTAATTCCAAGACAATAAGTACCATGGCAGTATTAAATAAAATTAGACAGAGATCAATTTTCTTAATAATAGTTATTGCGTTAGCACTATTCTCATTCGTTATTGGAGATATTTTTACCAATCTGGATTCTAGTTCAGGAAGCGATAATACAATTGCGACCATTAATGGTATTGATATTNATAGAAACGAGTTTATGGCAAAAGTTGAAAATGCTCAGCGTCAATCAAAAGGTAATTTATCAAATACTCAAGCCATGAATCGTGTTTGGAACAATGAAGTTCGTAGCTCTGTAATGCAATTTCAATTTGATGCTCTAGGCTTATCAGTTGAACGTGATTACATGAGAGACCTTTTAAAGCAAAATTTAGGGTCTTTTGAAGAATTCAAAAATGAAGCTGGCCTTTTTGATGATGATAAACTCAATGAATTTATTTCAAATTTAAAAGCTATCTCACCCGAAACGACGACCCTTGGCGGAACTCCTATAAATTATAGATCATGGACTGATTTTGAACAAAATATAGCGGTTTCAGGAACACAACAGACTTACTTCAATATGGTTAAATCAGGTATTTCAGGTACACTCACAGAAGGAGAACTTGATTATCAACTTGAAAACGATAAGATTGATTTAAAATATATCCAAATACCATATTCTACTATTGCGGATAGTACTATACTTGTAAAATCATCAGAAATTAAAGCCTATATGAAACGGTTTCCAANAAAATATGAGGTGGAGGCTTCAAGAAATATAGTATTTGTTGAATTTAAGGAAGAAGCTTCTATCGATGATGAACAATCAATCAAGGCTAGCTTAAACGCTTTAATTTCCGATAGTGAAGAATTCAATGAAGCTGCTAATGCAACTCAAACCGTGGTAGGGTTTTTAAATACTACAGATAATGCGTCTTTTGTTAATTCATATTCTGCAGATAAGTTCAACGATAATTACGTTTTTAAGTCATCTTTTGCATCTGACCATGCTGATAAAATATCTGGACTTACCCAAGGAGAAATTTATGGTCCATACAAGGAATCAGGATTTTATAAATTAACCAAAATGGTATCTATCAGACGCATTGCAGATTCTGCAAAAGTCCGTCACATATTAATCCCTTTTATTGGGGCTGCTCGCGCCGATGCTTCTGTAATCAAAACTGAAACGGAAGCGAAAACAACCGCTGATAGTATTTATAATGTCTTGAAACGAAACCGCTCTAAATTCAAATTTCTACTTTCTTTGTCTTCAGACAAGGTGAGTAATGAAAAAGAGGGTGTTATAGAATTTGCATATAGTGACGGTTTTGCTCCTGAGTTTAAAGACTACTCTTTTGAAAATTCTAAAGGAAGTTTAGGTGTTATAAGAACCGATTTTGGTTACCATATTATAGAAATCCTAGGCCAAGGTACCCTTCAGAAAGCTTATAAAGTAGCGACCATATCGCAAGCCATTGAACCCTCANTCGAAACAGTTGATGAAGTTTTTAAGAATAAATCTAAATTCGAGATTGCCGTAGCCAATGCCGATTTTGAAAGTGTAGCTGAAGGAAATAACTATGAGGTTAGACCAGTAAATAGTATCAAGGAATTGGATGAAAACATTCCAGGTTTGGGAATACAACGTTCTATTGTGCGCTGGGCTTTTGAAGATGGTATCAACGAAGGAGATTTTAAAAGTTTTAGTACTACTGCAGGGGGCTTCGCAGTAGTAAAGCTCATTGGAGTTAACCCAGCAGGTTTAATGTCTACAGAAAGTGGATCTGTTACAGCTTTGCCAGAAATAAGAAAAGAAAAGAAAGCAGAGATTATAAAGAACCGCATCTCTTTTACAACTCTTGATGAGATCGCCACTGCAGAAGGTCAAACTATCAAAACGGCCGTTGCTGTCAATATGAAAAATCCAACCCTTTCAGGTGCTGGTCGTGAACCTTTGGTCATTGGAACCGCCTTTGGATTGGCAGAAGGTGCTACTTCTGAGCTCGTCTCAGGAAATTCGGGGGTTTATGCTGTTCAAGTCACCAAAGTGACGGCAGCTGCTGCGCTNCCAAGTTATCAAGCCGCGGCAAACAGAGTTGGAAAAGCCAAGGAAAATGCCGTGAATACCCAGCTATACAATGCCTTGAAAGAGGCTGCAGAAATANAGGANAANAGAGCAGTATTTTATTAAAAAAATATAATAATTTATTTTATTTTTTACAGTACCATTTNCTTAAAAGGAATGATAGTGTTGTANCCTTTTTCTTTAAAATACTGTTGTTCATTTCCTGAAGCCAAAAAGAAATCTCCGCCCCAAGCCCCCAAACTTTTTATCGCTCCNTTATAATCAGAAAAGTGCGTGGTTTTTAATGGGGCTTGTTGAATCAATTTACCTATTAATTTTTCATGTTCTGTGATTAAAGATTCGAATACTTCTAAAGTTGAATGTTGTAGTAACGCATTTGTAATGATATTCAGCTCAGAAAAATCAAGGTTTTTAGTGTTTTTCAACGCTTGATAGGCTGCAATGGCCACACGAGTGTCTTGTTTTTGATTTCTGTGTACAAAAAACAGCTTATCTTTAAAAGATGGATTAAAGACTGCTTTTTCAATCTTAGAAGATTTTAAGTTTTTTTGAAAAGTAATCGGGTAGGGGTTTTGTGCACAAGCAATGTCATAGCCACTGCCACCAAAGGTTAAGGCCAGCAGCTTGTAGGCATCTACATTCGCCCATTGTGCCAAATTATTAATAAGTGTAGAGGAAGATCCCAAACCCCAGTTTTGAGGAAATTCCAAATGGCTTATAAATTCAAGCCCTTTTTGGTTTTCAAACAAGTGTGGTCGAAGTTTGTGAATAGCCTGAAAACATTGGGACAGTCGTTGCGCAGTTGCATTTGCTATGGATGGCTTAAAGTGAGGTATTGAAAGTGATGTTTTAAACCATAGATTGTTTTGGCAATCAAAACTTTTCCAATTGATGTTTTTTGTATTTCGGTTTGTAACCTCTAAGCGCTGTCCTAATTTGGTAGGTAGGGCCAAGGCTTTGGCACCGTCCAAAACAGCATATTCAGAAGATATCAATAGTTTTCCGTGGCTGTAATAACTTGGCATTAGGCGCGTAGGTTTTTAAGGGCTTCGAACACCGCACGTTGGGAAACACTATTGGTTTTAAAATGTGTGATCAATTGTTCTTTTTCAGCTGGATTGGCCTCCAATTGATTTAAAATGTTAAGCAAGTGCATTTTCATATGCCCTTTTTGAATTCCTGTGGTAGTGAGGGAGCGCAGGGCTGCGAAATTTTGGGCTAGTCCCGCAACAGCAACAATTTGCATCAAGTCTTTAGCAGAGGGTTTACCTAGTAATTCCAAGGCAAATTTCACCATGGGGTGTAAGGCGGTTAGTCCCCCAACAGTCCCTAGGGCAAGGGGGAGGTCTACCCAAAACCTGAAAATATTGTTTTCTAGTGTGGCATGGGATAAGCTTGCATATTGTCCCGATTTTGCCGCATAGGCATGAACCCCGGCTTCAACCGCTCTAAAATCATTTCCAGTGGCGATGACAATTGCATCAACGCCGTTCATAATACCTTTGTTGTGAGTGACAGCACGAAAGGGTTCGACTTCCGCAATACGTACCGCTTGTATAAATTTTTCAGCAAATTTATTTCCAGTAAAATGACCTTCAAGTGATAAATCATCCACTGCACAGCACACTTCGGCACGAACGACGCAATTGGGGACATAATTCGATAATATACTCATTATAACTTCAGGTAAAAATCCTTTTAGATTAGAAGCTTCTTTAGATAAAGTTTCAAAAGTTACCGCGATTTGTTCCAAGCATGAATTGATAAAATTCGCACCCATGGCATCAGCGGTTTCAAAAGTGACTTCGAGTTGGTAATAATGCGGCATTTTTGATGTATAATCAATCAGCTTTAAATCTAAAATACCACCCCCGCGTTTTTCCATGTTTTTTGTCAAAGGTGCCGTGGTCTTTAAAAGTTGAGGTTTTAAAGTTTCAAAACAGTTCCTTAAAGTGTCTTTTTCACCCTTAAACGTAAAGTGAACATGTCCGATTTTTTCAGTGGATAATACCGTTGTTTTAAAACCACCTCGGGTCAACCAAAACTTAGCAGCATTGCTGGCAGCAGCCACTACGGAACTTTCTTCAATGGTCATTGGTAAAACGTAAAGCCTTTCATTGATTAAAAAATTGGGTGCAACCCCGAAAGGCATATAAAAGTTTGAAATGGTATTTTCTATAAACTCGTCATGCAATTGCTGCAGTTTTTTGTCTTCATTCCAGTACGATTTCAAAACAGTCTTGGCCTGTTTGTTATTTCCAAAGTGATTAGCAATCAGCCAATTAATTTTTTCAACTTTAGACAATTTAGAAAACCCCGAGATTGATTTTTGCATACTTATTTATTGATGTACAAAGATACTATTCTATACATTATATGAAAAGGCAATTGTTAAATTGAGGATTTATCACTTGGTAAAAGCGGAATTCTGATTTTTTTTTAGTAAAATTGATGTCATTTTTACATTCAATTATATGCTACGAAAACCCCTATTTTCAATCCTTTTTGTGTTCTTTTCACTTATTTCTTTGGCCCAAGTCAAAGAAATCATCCTTGAAGACATCTGGAATGGATCCTTCAGAACCGAGCGTATGGAGGTATTGCATTCCATGAAAAATGGACAACAATACTCCGTTTTAAATTTTAACCCCTCCACCCGCTCCACATCTATTGATCTTTACGACTACAAAACCCAGTCGAAAGTTGTGGCTTTAGTCGATTCTAAAGATTTAGAAGCCATTCCTTACTTTACAAACTACACCTTTAGTGCAGATGAATCAAAAATCATTCTCACAACTCAAGTTGAATCCATTTATAGACGCTCCACATTAGGAGTATTTTTTGTATATGACATTGCCTCGAAGCAACTTCAAAAAGTTTCAGACTCTAAAATTCAAGAGCCTACTTTTTCTCCGGATGCTTCACAAGTCGCATATGGATTTAATAATAACCTTTATCTCAAAGATTTGAAAAGTAATCGCGAAAAGCAAATTACTTTTGACGGTGAAAAAAATAAATTCATCAATGGCATTACGGATTGGGTCTATGAAGAAGAATTTGCATTTGTTCGCGCTTATGAGTGGAATGCCGATGGTCAAAAAATCGCTTTTTTACGCT
>NZZM01000021.1 GCA_002698705.1 Formosa sp.
TTCATCCACATTACAGACATACATCACAGGTTTTGCTGTAATGCACTGCAAAGGCTTTACAAAGGCTGTATAATCATCCTCAGACAACACCAAACTACGAACAGAAGAACCCTCTTCTAGGTGAGATTTTGTGGTTTCTAAAATGGCGGCTTCTTTTTGAGACTCTTTGTTGCCTGTTTTTGCCACACGTTTTACTTTTTCAAGTTTTTTTTCAACAGTTTCTAAATCTTTCAACTGCAGTTCCATATCGATAGTATCTTTGTCACGGAGGGGGTCTACACTGCCATCAACGTGCAAAATATTATCATTATCAAAACATCGCAATACATGTAAAATAGCATCTGTTTCACGAATATTTGCCAAAAATTGGTTACCCAACCCTTCGCCTTTACTGGCGCCTTTTACAAGGCCCGCAATGTCGACAATCTCAACAGTAGCGGGTAAAACCCTTTCGGGCTTGACCAAATCTTCCAAAATTGAAATTCTTGGATCAGGAACATTGACCACTCCTATATTTGGTTCGATGGTGCAAAACGGAAAGTTCGCACTTTGAGCTTTTGCATTTGATAGACAATTAAAAAGGGTTGATTTTCCAACATTAGGTAAACCTACAATACCTGCTTTCATAATTTAAAATATAACGTAGTTAAATAAAACAACTGTATTATTGGTTAGAATTATTAATTATCCGGATGCATAAAACGTTGTTTTCCAATTAATGTTTCTTCGCTTTCAACGTTGTTTTCATCAGGAATACAGCAATCAACTGGACATACAGCTGCACACTGGGGTTCTTCGTGAAACCCTTTACACTCTGTACACTTATCTGGTACAATAAAGTAAAACTCATCACTTATAGGAATTTGTGGTTCATCAGCAATTACTTGTTTTCCATTAGGTAAGATAATTTGCCCATCTAGGCTAGTACCATCATTATAACGCCAATCGTCAGCGCCTTCGTAAATTGCAGTGTTGGGACACTCTGCCTCGCAAGCGCCACAATTAATACATTCATCAGTGATTATAATTGCCATAGTTATTTGTAACTATTATTGCCTAAATTTGGTACGAAATTAAAACCAAATTTACGTTTTAACAAATTATGAATCATAAAAAAACTATAATTAAGTCGTTGGTAAGCTTAGGAAAATTCATGTCACAATTCACAAGTTTAACTCCAATTAAATCTAATAAAGTGCTTTATAATGATGTTTTTTTTGAAGGTTTTAAAAATCAGTTAAAGTTGGCAAGTGAAAACAATGGTTGGTATACCAAATCAAACCTTTGTTATGCTATGAAACAATGGTCAAAACTACTTCAAAACGATCCTCTAAAATCTTGGTTAGAGCCATACTCAACTCCAACAACAAATCCAAAAACTGTTGCCGTAGTTATGCCAGGGAACATTCCTTTAGTTGGCTTCCATGATTTTATTTCTGTTTTGGCTTCAGGTCATGAAATTTTGGTAAAGCAATCCTCGAAAGATCTTCATATTATTCCTTATTTAGCAAACTACCTATTGTATCTAACACCAGGTTTAAAATCCAAAATTAGATTTACCAATAAAAAACTAAAAAAATTTGATGCTGTAATTGCCACCGGTAGTGATAACACTGCTAAATATTTTGAATTATATTTCAAAAATAAGCCTTCAATAATTCGAAAAAACAGAAATTCAATTGCTATTTTAAATGGTAGTGAGTCTAAGATTGAGTTAGAGTCCTTAGCTGAAGATATTTTTAGGTATTATGGTTTGGGCTGTCGTAGTGTTTCAAAATTATTTATACCTAGAAACTATGACTTTGATAAGTTTTTTAATGCAATTTACAATTGGTGCCACATTATGGATAGTAAAAAATATGCTAATAATTACGATTATAATAAAGCTGTGTATATTATGAGTGAATTTGATTTTATTGAAAATGGTTTTTTAATGTTAAAAAAAGACACAAATTATGCATCTCCCATAGCGACTCTATTTTACGAATTTTATGATGATTTGGAAATTCTAAAACAAAGTATTAAAACGAATGTTTCAAAGATACAATGTGTTGTGTCTAAAGATTTTATTAAAAATGAAATTAAATTTGGTAACACTCAGTGTCCAAGTTTAGATGATTATGCCGATGATATTGATACTGTTAATTTCCTGTTGAAAATATAACATAATATTATCAATTTTTTACAGGTATATAAATAATTAATTAAGAAATTTGACATCTAATTTATTGCCAAATAAATAATAAATGAAAAGACATAATTTTAGTGCTGGACCTTGCGTGTTGCCACAAGTGGTAATTGATGAATCTGCTAAGGCTGTAATAGGATATGATAATGGTTTATCACTGTTAGAAATATCTCATCGCAGTAAAGCATTTGTTGACATTATGGAAAAAGCTAGAGCACTTTCAGTTGAATTACTAGGTTTAGAAGGTATGGGCTACAAAGCTTTATTTTTACAAGGTGGAGCAAGTACCCAATTCTTGGCTGTTGCTTTAAACTTGTTAGAAAAAAAAGCTGCTTATTTAAATACTGGGACATGGAGTGATAAAGCAATTAAAGAGGCTCGTATCTTTGACGATGTCTTTGAGGTAGCTTCATCTAAAGACGCCAATTACAATTATATCCCTAAGGGATATGATATACCAATGAATTATGATTATTTTCATTGTACTTCAAACAATACAATTTTTGGAACTCAAATTAAAGACTTTCCTGAATGTGATATTCCAATAGTTTGTGATATGAGTAGCGATATTTTCTCTAGATCAGTTGACTTTTCAAAGTTTGGATTAATTTACGCTGGTGCACAAAAAAATATGGGTCCTGCAGGGACTACTTTAGTTATAGTCCGAGAAGATATTTTGGGAAAGGTATCTCGAAAAATTCCATCTATGATGGATTATAAGGTTCAAATTAGTAAAGGTAGCATGTTTAACACACCGCCAGTATTTCCGGTTTACTCATCAATGCTTAATTTACAATGGTTAAAGAACAAAGGCGGAATTAAATCTATTGAAAAAGAAAATGAAAAGAAAGCCCGTTTAATGTATTCTGAAATTGATTTAAACCCACTCTTTGATGGTTTTGCAGCAAAGGCAGACCGCTCAATAATGAATGCAACTTTTATTCTTAAAAATGAGGATTTAAAAGACAGTTTTGACACCATGTGTAGAGAAGCTGGAATTAATGGTTTAAATGGTCACCGTAGCGTGGGTGGATACAGAGCCTCAATGTACAATGCCTTGAAACTAGAAAGTGTTCAGGTTTTAGTAGAAGTTATGAACGAATTAGAAAGAAAAGCATAAATAAATATGAAAATATTAGCAAATGACGGTATTTCAAATAATGGCGTTAAAGAACTAGAGGCTGGTGGATTTGAAGTTATTACAATTACTGTTGCTCAAGAGCAATTAGAGAGCTTTATCAACAAGGAAAGCATTACAGTTTTACTGGTTAGAAGTGCCACAAAAGTAAGAAAAGATTTAATAGACTCTTGCCCTAGTCTAAAAATCATTGGTCGCGGTGGAGTTGGTATGGATAATATTGACGTTAAATATGCAAGAGATAAAGGATTACATGTGATAAACACCCCTTGTGCTTCATCAGAGTCCGTTGCGGAGTTAGTATTTGCTCACCTTTTCTCTGGAGTTCGGTTTTTATATGACTCTAATCGTAATATGCCTTTGGAGGGAGATTCGAAATTTAAAGTACTCAAAAAAGCTTATTCAAAAGGAACTGAGCTTAGAGGTAAAACTTTAGGAATCATAGGCTTTGGTCGTATAGGTCAAGCTTCTGCTAAAATTGGCATAGGTCTTGGAATGAAAGTTATCGCATTTGACCCTTTTTTGGAAAAAGCAAGCATCAAAGTTCCATTTTTTGATGGAAAAAGTTTAAATTTTGATATTAATATACAGTCTAAGGAAAGTGTTTTGAAAGAAGCTGATTTTATAACACTTCATGTTCCGGCTCAAAAAGAGTTTGTTATAGGATCAAACGAAATTGAATTAATGAAAGATGGTGCTGGCCTAGTAAATGCAGCTCGAGGTGGTGTTGTAGATGAAGTAGCTTTGGTAAATGCTTTAAAATCTGGAAAGTTAAGCTTCGCAGGTGTTGATACTTTCGAAAATGAACCAACACCATCAGTTCAAGTACTAATGACTAACAATATATCTTTAAGTCCTCACATTGGCGCCGCAACTACTCAAGCACAAAAACGAATTGGCTCTGAATTAGCAACACAAATAATTAAAATATTAAAATAATATCCTTACCAATCACTCCTTTTTTAAAAATATTTAATTGTTAAATTATTCGTTATTTGATAAAATTTAGGATGAAAAAACTTATTAGAGATTTTAAGAATTACTGGGAAATTACACAAAATTGGCAGTTGTTATTTCCATTTATTGGAGTATTACTTCTTGGATTCACTAGTATTAGGTTAATAAAATTATTTCCCATTAGTTGGTTTAACCCAATAGATTCATATTATCTACCTTATTTTCTTGTTCTTTTATATTTCTCTGCAATCTATTATCTATTTCTTAAGATCGTAATCTACTCAATTATAAAATTAGAAAATAAATGGATTGTTGATCAGCGTTGGGAACTTATTCGAATTTTTATAGTATTTGCAATAACTGGCTCTTCTTCAATGTTGATTAGTCGACCAGTAGTTAAATTAATCGACTCATCATTTAAAAATCTAAATATATTTTTTTACTGGTTTATATTTATTTTTGTGAGCCTTACATTTTATCAAATTTTGCTAATTTTTTGGGGATGGCTTCTAGGGCAATTCGAATTTTTTTGGAAATTTGAAAAGAAAATGCTTAAGCGTTTTGGCCTGGGAATATTTTTCGATAAAGAACAATAAAATCCAGCTAGGATCTAAATTTATCGTCAATCTTATTGCTAAACTTTTTATTTAATAATTTAATTTTAGGAGATATCGTAAATTGGCAGTATGGCTGACTTTTATTTTGATCATAATAGTCTTTATGCAAATCTTCCGCATCATAAAAAATATCAAAAGGCTTAAGCACAGTTACTACTGATTGATTAAAGACTTTGGATTTTTCCAAAAAATTAATATATTTTTTAGCCGATATTTTTTGACTCTCATTTATATAAAAAATAGCAGACCTATACTGCTCACCTACATCATTGCCTTGGCTATTAAGAGTCGTTGGATTATGAGTTGAAAAAAAAACTTCTAGCAGATCTTCATATGATATTTCGCTTGAATCATAAAAGACACTAACACCCTCGGCATGTCCAGTTGTCCCCTCACAAACCTCTCTGTAAGCAGGGTTTTTTATATTACCACCTGTGTATCCTGGAGTTACACTTATTACTCCGTTGAGACGTTTGAAAATTGCTTCTGTACACCAAAAGCATCCACCACAAAATATAGCTTGATCCATAGAAATAAGATTGATTAACAAATTTAGTAAAAGAATTTTGCAAAAAATCAAAATTTGATTGTATTATAGGACTATTTATCTAAATTTACATAATATGATTAAAGCCGAAAATATATATAAGAATTATAATGACATTGAAGTTCTAAAAGGGGTAAACTTAGAGGTTAAAAAAGGTGAAATTATTTCGATTGTTGGATCTTCTGGTGCTGGTAAAACAACTTTACTTCAAATTTTAGGAACTTTAACCCCACCGACACAAATAAAACTATGTAAATTAGAAATCAATAACACTAAGGTAATAGGTTTAAACGAAAATCAGATCGCAAAATTTCGTAATGAAAATATTGGTTTTATTTTCCAGTTTCATCAACTTTTACCTGAATTTAGTTCAATCGAAAATGTCTGTATTCCAGCTTTCATTAAGGGAGTATCAAAAGAAGAAGCTGAAAATAAGGCTAAAGAATTATTAAATTTTTTAGGTTTAAGTAAAAGGCTAAATCATAAGCCAAGTGAACTTTCAGGAGGCGAGCAGCAGCGAGTAGCAGTTGCACGCGCATTGATAAATAATCCACCATTGATTTTAGCTGATGAGCCGTCAGGTAACTTAGATAGCAATGCTGCTGATAAATTACATAAGCTTTTTTTAAAATTACGAGATTCTTTTGGATATACTTTTTTAATTGTTACACACAATAAAGACTTTGCAGAAATGGCAGATCGAAAAATATCTATTGTTGATGGCCAAATTTCAATCTAAATATAATAACAGCTTAAGTTTTCAATCGTTAAAACAATTTTTAGACGAAAAAGTTGAGCAATACAATACTCCACGATTCATTGAAAACGATCCAATTCAAATCCCCAAAAAATATAAATCTAGGAATGACATAGAAATTTCAGCATTTCTTACTGCAACAATTTCTTGGGGTAATCGTAAAATGATTATCAGGAATGCAAATAAAATAATGAACTTAATGGGTAATTCACCGTATGATTTTGTTATGAATCATAATGATTCAAATTTGAGATCATTTGATTATTTTGTACATCGAACTTTCAATTCGATAGATTTAAAATATTTCATAAAAGGATTACAAAATATTTATAAGAATTACGGTAGTATGGAAACTGTATTTAGCATGAATGCCTCAAGCTCAAGTGTGCAAACAAGTATTCATGAGTTTAAAAAAATATTTTTTTCCCTAGAGCATGCAATAAGAACTGAAAAACATGTTGGCGACCCAAAAAAGGGATCAGCATGTAAAAGACTTAATATGATGTTAAGATGGCTTGTCAGGAAAGATAATTCAGGAGTTGATATAGGAATATGGAACGATATCTCTCAATCAATTCTATCATGTCCTCTTGATATACATTCGGGAAATGTAGCAAGAAAACTTGGATTAATAAAAAGAAAAAATAATGACTCAAAAGCCTTAGAGGAATTAGATCAAAAGCTTCGTAAACTAGATCCGAATGACCCTGTCAAATATGATTTTGCCTTATTTGGTCTTGGAGTGTTTGAAAAATTTTAAAAATCTTCAAAAATTGAAACTAATACCGTCTCTGGCCAATAATACATTTTCAAATATTGTACTAGCCTCAGATTTAAATAATTGTAAGTCTGTGTATCTAGATGAATAATGACCAAGAATTAATTTTAAAGCAGATGCCTTTTTTGCAATAATGGCAGCTTGTTTGGCTGTTGAATGTTTAGTTTTAATACAAAGATTTTTATGGAGCTCTAAAAAAGTAGATTCATGGTATAAAACATCAACATTCTTAATTAATGGTAATATACATTCATTATATGCTGTATCACTACAAAAAGCATAACTTTTACTTTTTCTTCCGATTGTTGTAACACTAGAGTTTTTAATAAGTTTACCTTCTTTATTATAAACATCACTACCCTGCTTTAACTTACGAAAATAAGCCTTATCAATATTATTTGCTTTTATTTGATTGATTAACAATTTTCTGTCGAACGGTTTTTCTTTAAATAAAAAACCATTTGTATATATTCTGTGATCTAAAGGGATGGTAAAAACTTCAATCCTATTGTCCTCAAACAAAAGTTCAGAACATGAATTTTCAAGTTCATGAAAATATAAATTAAAATTAGTCCAAGAATTTGATTTTTTTAACTGAATTGTGATAATTTCCTTTATTCCCTTTGGTCCATATATATGTAGATCAGCATCACGATTTAACAATCTAAACGTAGAAATAAGACCAATTAAGCCAAAGTAATGATCACCATGTAAATGTGATATAAAAATATGTTTAATCAGATTAAATTTGACTTTATGTCGTCTTAATTCTAATTGTGTTCCTTCACCACAATCTATCAAAAAAACATGACCACGACTTTCTAAAATCTGAGAAGTTGTTTGGCCAACGATTCGTGGTGTGGCGCTATAGCAACCGATAATAGTTAATTTCAATTAAAATAATTTTTTAAAATTCTAAATCTCTCTGTATTTCTTCAATTTCAATAATATCAAAAGCCTCCTGTAAGGTTGGTGCCCATGAAATTTCAGCTTTAATTTCATTTGGATCAGGATGATCAGAAACAAATACAAAAGAATATTTTCCTTTGTTGTGAGTGTGGGGGATTTTTAAAATATTTTCAATTAAGTTATTATTTAATATTTGACTTTCTGATAGTATTAAAATGATATTTTTTTGTTTTAGTTTAGTGTAAACATTTTTAAAATTGGACAGAAAATCTTTATTTAAATCACTTGATTCAAATATAACAGCTGTTCCATCTGTAATTTCAAATTTCAACTAAGACTTAATTTTTGAAGCTAATAAATAGGTTACAGCCATTCTAATTGCAACACCATTTTCAACTTGATCTAAAATAATTGCTTGGCTAGAGTCAGCTACTTCACTAGTAAGCTCTACTCCTCTATTAATGGGACCAGGATGCATTACTACTATTTTTTTATTAAGTTGGTTAAGAATTGGCATTGTTAAACCATATTGTTGAGTGTAATCCCTAACTGATGGAAAATAACTAAAATCCATTCTTTCATTTTGAACTCTTAACATATTAGCTACATCACACCACTTTAGAGCATTAAGTAAATTAGTTTCTACAATTACTCCTAAGTCTTGTATGTACTTTGGAATTAGTGAGTATGGTCCGCAAATCATTACTTCAGCACCAAGAAGTTGCAAGGCATATATGTTAGACAATGCTACTCTACTATGCAGAATATCTCCAACGATTACTATTTTTTTACCTTGTACACTTCCAAACTTTTGTTTTATTGAATAAGAATCTAATAGAGCCTGAGTAGGGTGTTCATTCGCACCATCTCCAGCATTAATAATAGTGGAATTTACATGTTGTTTTAGAAAATCTGCTGAACCAGGTTTTGGATGACGTAATACAACCATATCTACTTTCATAGATATAATATTATTAACTGTATCAATTAAAGTTTCTCCTTTATTAACAGAGGATTGAGATTCAGAAAAATTAATTATGTCAGCAGATAAACGTTTTTGAGCAATTTCAAATGATAGTTTAGTTCGAGTTGAACTTTCAAAAAATAAATTTGCTATAGTAATATCTCTTAGTGAGGGAACCTTTTTTATTGGACGGTTAATAACTTTTTTAAAATGATCTGCAGTACTAAAAATAAGCTCAATATCCTTTTTATTTAAGTATTTAATTCCTAACAAATGATTGACACTTAAAGTACTCATAATTTATTGTTTTATTAAATAAACACTGTCTTCCCCTTTATTTTCTTTCCAATTTACAATTACCTTTTCGTTATCAATTGCGTCAACTTGTCTTCCTTTGTAGTCAGGCTGAATCGGTAGATGTCGACTAAAGCGACGGTCAATTAATATTAACAACTCAATACTACTAGGGCGACCATAAGACTGAATAGCAGTGAGAGCTGCACGAATGCTTCGACCAGTATATAAAACGTCGTCGATAAAAATTACATTTTTATTTTCAACTATAAATTCCATTTTAGTTGAGCTAGGTTCTAAGACTTTACTGGAGTGCCTAAAATCGTCTCTATAAAATGTAATATCTAAATAACCTGTTTGAATTTTCGGAACATTATAATTGCTAATTAACAATTCGCTTATCCTATTGGCCAAATATTTTCCTCTTGGTTGGATTCCGATTAAAATACAATTAGAAAAATCACTGTATCTTTCAATAAGTTGGCAAGCCAGTCGATGGAGGATAATGTTTACTTCTTTTTGATTCAGTAAAACTTTTTGGCTCATAATGTTTTCAACAAATATCGAACGCAAATATAAAGGAAAAATATTAAATAAAAATTTATTAACAGATTACATATATTAAAATGATAATCTATAAATTTTTATAGAAGATAGTCAGTACTAATAAAATTTGATTGTTTTTCAGCCAACATTTCTTTTAATATATCGCTATTGTAAGAATTATCTTTAGCTGCTACAAATGTTCTGATTGAAAATGAACGTAGAGCATCTCTAACACTTAGTGTACTAAAAGCAGAATCTTTTCGGCCAGTGAATGGAAAAACGTCTGGGCCTCTTTGACAAGAGCTATTAAGGTTAACACGACAGACTAAATTTACTAATACATCAATAAGAGGAGCTAACACTTTAGTATCTCTCCCAAATACACTGACTTGCTGTCCGTAGCTTGATTCAGCCATATCATCTAATGGCTTCTGAACATCGCTGAATGTCATAATAGGAATTACAGGTCCGAATTGTTCTTCATGGTAAACGTTCATTGTTTTATCAATTGGGTAAAGTACTGAAGGATAAATATAATTATGTGTTCTTTTACCTCCTTTTGAGTTTAAAATACTTGCACCTTTAGATTTAGCGTCATCAATTAAATTTTGTATGTAGGCAGGCTTATCTACTTCTGGCAAAGGGGTTAACATAACATCATCATCCCAAGGATTTCCAAATTTTAGATTATCAACCTGATTGCAAAACTTTGTTTTAAATTCATCAAAAATATTTTCGTGGATGTATAATATTTTAAGTGCAGTACAACGCTGACCATTAAAGGATAGTGTACCGGCAATACATTCCTTAACTGCTAAATTTATGTCAGCATCAGGTAAAACAATTGCAGGGTTTTTAGCTTCAAGTCCTAAGACAATTCTAAGTCTATTTTTTTTGGGGTGAGTGTTTTGTAAAGCATTAGCAGAATTACTATGTCCAATAAGTGCTAAAACATCAATTTTACCAGTTTCCATTATTGGAGAAGCAAGTGTTCTTCCACGACCAAATAAAATATTAACAACACCACTTGGGAAGCTATTTTGAAAAGCTTCCATCAAAGGAGTTAAAAGTAAAACTCCAAGTTTTGCGGGTTTGAATATTGTAGCATTACCCATTATTAAAGCAGGAATTAAAAGAGCAAAAGTTTCATTTAGAGGGTAATTGTATGGTCCCAAGCATAATACAACGCCAAGAGGTCCTCTTCTTATGTGAGCATAAACACCTGAATGCTTGTGAAATTTAGCAGCGTTACGATCTAGCTGTTTATAATCATCAATAGTATCATAAATATAATCAACAGTTCGGTCGAATTCTTTTTGGGAATCTTGTAAATTTTTTCCAATTTCCCACATAAGATATTTAACAACTTCATCACGTTTTGTTTTCATTTGCGAAACAAATTTTTCCATACAAGAAATTCGATCAATAACTTTCATCGTAGGCCATTCACCTTTGCCATTATCATATGCTGCAGAAGCAGCATCTAATGCTTCCATAGCTTGATCCTTTTCTAGAAGTGGAATGGAACCAAGTAATGTTGGTGAATTATCATCTGATGAGGAAATAGTTGAATAAACTTTTGAACTAGCACCATTCCAATGTTTTAATTCGCCATTAATAAGATAAGTATTGTGATTAATAATGTGTTTAATCTTAAAATTATCGGGTATAGGATTAAATTTCATAATATTTAAATTTGTTAAACTACATAAATTTAACTAACTAAATTTCTTATAATTAAAAAAAAAAGTTAATTATTTAAAAAATTGAGAATCCTTGTTTAAAAAAACCCTTCGCTATAACGAAAGGTTTTAATTTATGAATGTAAAAAATTATTTTTAGTTAGAATCCATTTTATCTTTTAACGCTTGCAAAGCTTCATTTGCGTCTCCAATAGTAGTTTTTGACTCTGAAGCAGTTTTGGCTGCTTTTTTTGAAGCTGCTTTAACATTCTTAACTTCTTCGGCTTTAAAAACAGCTGTATGCGATGCTACAACACGCTTAAATTCTTTACTAAATTCAATTATGACGAAGTCACTCTCCTCACCTTTTCTAAGTTTTGAACCATCCTCTTTCTCTAAGTGTCTAGTTGGTATAAATGCAACTATATCATCGTTAAACATAACTGTAGCACCTTTATCAACAATTTCTAAAACTGAAGCAGTGTGTTTTGTATTTAAAGCGAATTCTTTTTCGTATTTATCCCATGGATTATCTTTTGTTTGCTTATGACCTAAACTTAATTTTCTTCCGTCTACATCTAATTCTAGAACAATAACATCTAATTTATCACCCACAGTGCAAAATTCACTTGGATGCTTAATTTTCTTAGTCCAAGATAGGTCAGAAATATAAATTAGACCGTCTATACCTTCCTCCATTTCAACAAAAACACCAAAGTTTGTAAAGTTTCTAACAATACCTGTATGTCGCTGACCAACAGGAAATTTGGACGTAATATCAGTCCAAGGATCTGGACTAAGCTGTTTTATACCCAAAGACATCTTACGATCTTCCTTGTCAAGGGTAAGAATTTGAGCTTTAACAACATCACCAACATTAACAAAATCTTGGGCGGATCTTAAATGAGTAGACCAAGACATCTCGGACACATGGATTAGTCCTTCAACTCCATCAGCAACTTCAACAAAAGCACCGTAATCGGCAATAACAACTACTTTTCCTTCAACTTCATCACCAACTTTAACCCCTTCACCAAGCGCGTCCCAAGGATGCTTACTTAATTGTTTTAAACCTAGTTGAATTCTTGATTTATTTTCATCAAAATCTAAAATAACAACGTTTAACTTTTCGTCTAATTCAACAATTTCACTTGGGTGATTTATTCTTGACCATGAGAGGTCAGTTATATGAACAAGGCCATCAACACCACCTAAATCCATAAAAACTCCATAAGATGTTATATTTTTAACAATACCCTCAAGCACCTGTCCTTTCTCTAGTTGACTAATAATTTCTCTTTTCTGTATCTCAATATCAGCTTCAATTAGAGCCTTGTGTGATACAACAACATTTTTAAATTCATGATTAATTTTTACAACCTTAAATTCCATTGTTTTGTTAACATATTGATCATAGTCTCTAATTGGCTTAACATCAATTTGGGAGCCGGGCAAAAACGCTTCAATACCAAAAACATCTACTATCATTCCTCCCTTGGTTCTACACTTTATAAAACCATTAACAATTTCACCAGTTTCATTAGCACTAATGACACGATCCCATGCCTTTATTACACGAGCTTTACGGTGTGACAGAATTAACTGACCTGTTGAATCTTCTCTAACATCAATTAATACCTCAACCTTATCTCCAACTGCTAAATTAGGATTGTAACGAAATTCATTTAAGGAAATTACTCCTTCTGATTTAGCATTGATATCAATAATAGCGTCTCTATCTGTCATGTGAATGACTGTACCATCGACAACTTGGTCATCTAATGTCTCAACAAAATTCTCAGCTACAAGCTTTTCAAATTCATCCAATTTATCATCAGCTACAGGATCAATACCTTCTTCATAATTATGCCAATTAAAATCTTTCAAAAACTGGTCAGAACTAATTGAATTGTCTAATATTGTCTGCTCAACTAATGGAGTATCTTGTGTTGAGTTAGCTGCTGGAATTTCTTGTTTGGAGTCCTTTTTTGGGGTTTTTTTATTTTCAGCCATTGCTGATTAAAATTTGTATCAAATTTGTTATTCATGTTAGATTTAAAGCATAACAAATAAGAGCGTTAATATTTTTTTCTCTTCTCTCTAACAATTTTGCTAAGAAGAGTGCAATTATACAACTATTCCATTAATTGAACAAATTTTATATTTGGGATTTCTATCATATTATATTTATGTAGCAATTATTTATTTTAATTAATAATTCTTTTAACCCAAGACATAACTAACTCAAATTGTTCTGATTTACTTAAATTTGTATTATCTAATTTCTTTGCATCTGAAGCCATCATAAGCGGAGAGTCTTTTCGATTTGAATCATTGTAATCCCTTGAGTTTATATTTTCATATACATCACCAAAACTTACAGATGAATTAACTTTGGAAAGTTCACTTAATCTTCGATAGGCCCTAGTTTTGGACGAAGCAGTCATAAAGATTTTTAATTCTGCTTTTGGAAATACAACGGTACCAATATCACGACCATCCATTACTATGCCTTTGTTGACTCCAATAAATCTTTGTTTCTTTACAAGAAATTTGCGTATTTCAGGAATTGTAGCTACTTTACTTACAAGGTTAGAAACTTCCATACTACGAATTTCTGACGTCAATTTCATGTTGTTTAAAAACAAGCTGGTTGAGCCGTCAAGTCCAACTTTAAAATCAAGTTTAATATCATCAATACTTTTAATGAAATCTAAATGATTGAACTTATTATTGACGGTAAATCCACTTTTGATTCCATTTAATGTAATTGCTCTATACATTGATCCAGAATCAACATAAATATAACCCAAGGCTTTAGCTAATTCTTTAGCTAAAGTACTTTTTCCAGTCGATGAATGACCATCAATAGCAATTACAATTTTTTTCACTTGTATAAACTAATTTGAACACCTAAAAAACTAGTATTCGATGCTGATGAATATCTTGCATGAGTGTAACTAATACGTAATTTATTAAACTTCAAGCCAATTCCAAAAGAAAGACCTGAAAAATTTCGTTGTTCTAAAATTCTTAATTCTTCTGAACGTCTAAAACTATATCCCAAACGGATATTAAATCCTCGGTCAGGAAATAATTCTAAACCTACAATAGTATGTCTTGCAATATTTGATAAAAACCCCACTTCTTCATCACTCTGATTTCCTTCCAGATCTGAAGAAGCACGTGAAGGATTTGGAACAGCAATAGGCCATTGTTGTAAGTTTTCAAAAGTTAAATGCCAACGGATCGGAACAAATTGGAGTTTTTGACTTAATCCAAAGTCAATTTCAAATGGTAAAGGTTCATTTAATCCAGCGTATGTTGTGAATTGGGTTCCAATATTTCTTAAAACAATTGCAGCATTAAATTCAAGGTAATTATCAATATATATTAGACCTAAATCTAAAGCACCTCCAAAGGAACTATATTGCTCAAGTTTTGAGGAAATTAATTTAATATTAGCACCAGCATAAAAATCAGTAAATCCAATTTGAAATGCATATCCAAAAGAAAGTGCAGTTTCTTTTCCAGTAAAACTGCCTGTACTATTTCCATTTTCATCATATCCATCAAAAGCTCCATAATTAATGTATGTGATTCCAGCATGAAAAGTTTGCACTCTACGATCTATAGTGTAAGCATAAGCTGCTGTTCCATAACTAATGTCTCCTAAATAGTTAGAATAATTTAAAGCTAATTGATTATCCATCTCAATATTGATTGTAGCAGGGTTGTAAATTCCCTGTGTTACGTCATAATCAACATTTGTTATAACCTTACCACCAAGTGCAGCTTGTCTAGGGGAAGATATTAAATTCAGGAATTGATAGGTTGAATTTCCTCCCAACTGGGGGAAAACTGGTATTGAAGTTATTAAAGTAAAAAAAAAAGCTAAAGAAAATTTCATTACTCATCAAAAATAACTAATTCTGTAATAAAACGGATTTTTGTATGCTTTATTTTAATGGATTGGATAATTTAATTATAAAGCTTTTGCGTTGGGAACTTTAGAATTAGTTATTGCAATATTGATAACATCGGACATGTCAGAAACATAGTGAAATTTTAAACCTTTTAAATACTGTGGATTAATCTCATCTATATCACGCTTGTTTATGACAGACAAAACAATTTCTTTAATCTTGGCTCTTTTTGCTGCTAATATTTTTTCTTTTATACCTCCAACAGGTAAGACTTTTCCTCTCAAAGTGATTTCACCTGTCATCGCAATAGATTTTTTAACTTTCCGTTGAGTTATTAAAGAAACTAGTGAGGTTAACATAGTGATCCCAGCACTAGGACCATCTTTTGGGGTTGCACCTTCAGGCACATGTATGTGAAAGTTATAATTTTTAAAAACATGATTTTCAATTCCAAAATTATCTGAATTTGCCTTTATATATTCCATGGCAATTGTTGCTGATTCCTTCATTACTTTACCTAAATTACCGGTAATATTTAAAGTTCCTTTTCCTTTAGATAATATTGACTCAATGAATAAAATATCGCCCCCAACACGTGTCCAGGCAAGACCAGTAACAACACCTGCAATGTTGTTATTCTCATATCTGTTGCGTTCGAGTTTTGGAGTTCCTAAAACTTCTATAATACCATCATTTAAGACTTTTACATCATATTTAGATTCCATCGCAATATTTTTTGCAGCATAACGAACTACTTTGGCAATTTGCTTTTCAAGTCCCCTAACACCTGATTCTCTTGTATAACCCTCAATAATTTTTTCTAATTGCGGATTACTTATTTTGAGATCCTTTGAACTTAAGCCGTGTTCTTTTAATTGTTTTGGTAATAAATATTTTTTTCCAATTTGAATCTTTTCCTCTGTAGTATAACCATTAACATTAATAATTTCCATTCGATCCAATAAAGCGGGTTGAATAGAATTTATATTATTAGAAGTTGCAACAAACATAACTTTAGATAAATCGTAACCTATTTCTAGAAAGTTATCGTAAAATTCTGAATTTTGCTCAGGATCTAAAACTTCAAGCATTGCAGAAGATGGATCACCTTGATTTGAATATGACAACTTATCAATTTCATCTAAAACAAATACAGGATTTGAGGTTCCTGCCTTCTTTAAACTTTGTAAAATTCTTCCAGGCATAGCTCCAATATAAGTTTTTCTATGGCCTCTAATTTCAGCCTCATCACGCAAACCACCAAGTGAAATGCGAACATATTCTCTACCCAATGCTTCTGCAATTGATTTTCCTAAAGAAGTCTTACCAACACCAGGAGGCCCATGTAAACACAAAATAGGTGATTTCATATCATTTCGAATTTTCAAAACAGCTAAATATTCGATAATCCGCTTTTTGACCTCATCAAGACCAAAATGATCTCGATTTAAAATACGCTGTGCACGATTTAAATCTAATTTATCCTTGCTAAACTTATTCCAAGGCAGATCAAGTAATAGGTCAAGATAGTTGCGCTGTATAGAGTATTCCGCAACTTGTGGGTTCATCCGCTGTAATTTACCAATTTCTTTATCAAAATGTATCTTAGTGATATCGTCCCAGGGTTTAACATCAGCTCTTTTTTTCATTTCGTCAATTTCTTCTTCGTAGCTAATTCCACCTAATTCTTCTTGAATAGTTTTCATTTGCTGATGAAGAAAATATTCGCGTTGCTGCTGGTTCATGTCATTTTGAACCTTGGACTGGATATCATTTTTAAGCTCTAAGCGTTGAAGCTCAACGTTCATGTGTTTTAATGTTAAAAGTGCCCGCTGATGTAAGTTATTTATCTCTAAAATTTTTTGTTTTTCACTCACAGAGATGTTCATATTTGATGAAACAAAATTCACCAAGAAAGAATTACTTTCAATATTTTTTATAGCGAAAGAAGCTTCACTTGGAATGTTTGGACTTTGTTTAATAATTTCTAATGACAAATCCTTGATAGATTCAATTACTGCTTTAAATTCTACGTTTTTGTCGTTTGGAACAACTTCCTTTACATCTTTAATCTTTGCAGTCATATAAGGAGATTCAGAAACCAAATTCTGAATTTCAAAACGTTTTTTTCCTTGAATAATTACAGTAATATTACCATCGGGCATTTTTAAAACTTTCAAAATACGTGCAATCGTCCCAATTTTATGTATATCTTTAAAAGTTGGATTTTCTACATTACCGTCTATTTGTGAAACTACTCCAATTACTTTGAGTCCTTTGTTAGCATCATTGATAAGTTTGATAGATTTATCTCTACTGGCTGTTATTGGAATTACAACTCCAGGAAATAGTACAGTATTTCTTAAAGATAAAATAGGAAGTGATTCTGGTAGTGATTCTTTTTTTATAATCTCTTCATCTTCAGTAGTCATCAATGGGATAAGTTCTGAATTCTCATCAAAATCATGAAATGACAAAGTGTCAAGTAATTTATATTTGGAACTGCTCATAGTAGTACGTAGGTCATAATGTCATGAAAGACATATTTTGTATTGATTTAAAAAACAAAAATTAGTAGCGATTATACCTTAAAAGATATTTTATATCCACTACATTTCACAACATATAGACAATTCCCGTGCCAAGACGATATAATTTTACAGTGAATGAAAGTTTTTGACTTTGAAAAATATAATGAAGGCCAAAAAGAAAAAAATCGCAAGTGCCAAAACTGAATACTGCATAGAGCCTGTTAAAGATATTAAGAAACCAAATAGAAACATCCCCAAAACAATTGCAATTTTTTCGGTAACATCATAAAAACTAAAGTAAGTTGCATGGTCCTGTGTTTCTGGTAATAATTTTGAATATGTTGAACGAGTCAAAGTCTGTGTAGCTCCTAATACAAATCCAAGAACTATACCCATTAAATAAAAATATGAATCAATATTTGGAAGAGTTCTGTCTAACGCAAAAGCGATAAGGCACACCGAACCCCATATGCACAAGGTTATCTTTAAAGATAAGATATTTCCAATTCTATTTGAAATTTTAGAGAACAAATAAGCACCAAATATCGCAACAATTTGAACTATTATTATTGTTAAAATTAGATTTATTGTTGGTAATCCTAATTCCTTACTCCCAAATATACCTGCCATTAAGATAATAGTTTGTACTCCAACACTTAAAAAAAAGAATGCAATAAGGAAATATTTTAACTGAAGCTGATTCTTCAAAGATTTAAAAACAAATTTAAGTTCTAAAAAACCTTTCCATATGTAATCATTATCAGGCTTGAGATGGTAAATATTATTTGGTAAACGTTTGAAAGTAACTTGAGCAAAACTTAACCACCAAATGCCAACCAATAAAAAAGTTATTCGAGGAGCAAAAGTTGGATCAATTATCCCAAACCAATTAGGTTTTTGCACTAATACCAAGCTTAGTACCAATAATAAAACTGAACCAAAATATCCATACATAAATCCTTTAGCACTAACTTCATCCTGTTTATCTGGTGATGCAACTTCAGGTAAATAAGAATTATAAAAAACTAAACTTCCCCAAAAACCAATACTTGCTAAAACTGTAAATATTAATGCAAGCCATAAAGTAGATTCGCCTTTAAAAAAGAAAAGTCCCATGACTGATATTGAACCTAGCAAACAAAATGATTTTAGAAATTTTAGTTTATTTCCAGTATAATCAGCAATTCCTGATAAAATTGGTGAACAAAAAGCTACAATTAGGAATGAAAGTGAAAGTGTATAATCATATAGTGTAGTAGGGTCCCATAGTAGACCTAAAAATGAAATATCACCATCAATATTTGCGAAAGAATTAGTCATACTAGTATAATAAATAGGAAAAATTGCTGTACTTATAACCAAAGGGTAAACTGAATTAGCCCAATCGTAAAAAGCCCATGCTTTTATTAAACCAGGACTACCTTTAGTAATTACTTTCATAAAATTATTGTTGGTTAGAAAGCTTAATTTAAATATTTATTTTGATATAGGTTATGTAATTAACGATCCAATCACAAAGTTTTGTGAAAAAACAATTATTGAAATTAAAAATACCTAAATTTAATTAAACGAGTTTTATGTTTTACAAAATTACTTTGAAATTTATTATGCTTTCATTCTTTTTTTCTTGTAATTCAGTGGCACAAAAAAAAGAAAGTTTTAAAATTCAAAAAACTGAAGCAGAATGGAAGCTAGAACTTACAGAGCTGCAATACTATGTAATGCGTGAAGAAGGTACAGAACGTGCTTTTTCTAGTCCTTTGGACAAAAATTATTCAGAGGGTATATATGTTTGTGCTGGTTGTGACGTTCCTCTTTTCCATAGTAAAAATAAGTTTAATTCAGGAAGTGGATGGCCAAGCTTTGATGTTGAAATAAAAGGAAATATTGCATATACAATTGACTATAACATAGGGGTTGCAAGAATAGAAGAACACTGTGCTAATTGTGGTGGACATCTTGGACACCTATTTAATGATGGTCCAAAAAACACTACAGGAAAGCGTCATTGTATAAATGGTGTCGCACTAAAATTCATTTCAAAAAATGAGTAACTATAAAATTAACAAAACAGAACCTGAATGGAAATCTCAACTCACAGAAGACCAATTTCGTATTCTCAGAAAAAAAGGAACTGAATCACCATACAGCGGGGATTTAAATAATAATTTCGAGAATGGCACCTACGAATGTGCTGGATGTAAAAACACACTTTTTGATAGTGCTTCAAAATTTGACAGTGGATGTGGTTGGCCTAGTTTTGATGCTTCAATTAAAGGAAATGTAGATTATTTACTTGACAAAAGTCATGGTATGGTTCGCACTGAAATTGTTTGCAGCTCTTGTGGTGGACATTTAGGTCATGTTTTTAATGACGGTCCAACTGAAACTGGAACTAGATACTGTGTAAATTCTTTGAGCTTAGATTTTAAAAAAAAATGAACAAAAAACCAACCATATTAGTTTAAATAAGTTCTTCTTTAATTATAGATTTACGTTTTGTAAATTTGTAATTATATATCAATAAATAATTTTCTAATTATGAGTAAATATGACGTGATTGTCCTGGGAAGTGGACCTGGTGGATATGTAACTGCTATTAGATCATCTCAACTAGGGTTTAAAACTGCTGTTATTGAAAAAGAAAGTTTGGGAGGTGTATGTTTGAACTGGGGATGTATTCCTACAAAAGCACTCTTAAAATCCGCTCAGGTTTTTAATTATCTAAAACACGCCAAAGATTACGGCCTAAAAATTGAATCTTATGATAAAGATTTTGATGCGGTCGTTAACCGTAGTCGTAATGTGGCAGAGGGAATGAGCAAGGGCGTTCAGTTTTTAATGAAAAAGAATAAAATTGATGTAATCATTGGTTATGGAAAAATAAAGCCTGGGAAAAAAGTGGATGTTGACGGAACTGAATATAGCGCCGATCATATCATCATTTCTACAGGAGCTCGTTCCAGAGAATTACCAAGTTTACCACAAGATGGCAAAAAAGTCATTGGATATAGAAAAGCCATGACCTTGGAAAAGCAACCTAAAAAACTAATTATAGTTGGCTCTGGTGCCATTGGTATTGAATTTGCCTATTTCTACAATGCAATGGGAACAGAAGTCACTGTTGTTGAATACATGTCACGGATTGTACCTGTGGAAGATGAAGATATATCTAAGCAATTAGAACGTTCTTTTAAAAAATCTGGGATTAAAATTATGACTTCTACAGAAGTTACTGCAGTTGACACTTCAGGTAAAGGAGTTAAGACTAGCATTAAAACCAAAAATGGAGAAGATACACTAGAGGCAGATGTGGTACTTTCAGCTGTAGGAATCAAAACAAATATTGAAAATATTGGTCTCGAAGACGTTGGTATTGTAACAGATCATGATAAAATATCAGTGAATGACTTTTATCAAACCAATATACCTGGCTATTATGCCATTGGCGATGTTACTGCTGGTCCTGCACTAGCCCACGTCGCTTCTGCAGAAGGAATTTTGTGTGTCGAAAAAATAGCAGGACATCACGTTGAAGCATTAGATTATGGGAATATCCCTGGTTGTACCTATTGTAGTCCAGAAGTGGCTAGTGTTGGATTAACGGAGACACAAGCGAAAGAACAAGGCCTTGAGATTAAAATTGGGAAATTTCCGTTTTCTGCTTCTGGAAAAGCTAGTGCCGGAGGCAACACCGAAGGCTTTGTAAAGGTCATATTTGATGCCAAATATGGGGAATGGTTAGGTTGTCATATGATTGGCGCGGGAGTGACCGATATGATTGCCGAAGCGGTATTGGGACGAAAATTAGAAACCACTGGCCATGAAGTTCTTAAAACAATTCATCCACACCCTACTATGAGTGAGGCCGTTATGGAAGCAGTGGCAGATGCATATGACGAAGTCATACACATTTAAATTTTTTATAAAGTGAATTTAAGGCGGCCTACTAGGGCCGTCTTTCTTTTTATATGAAACTTTGTAAGGCTAATGAATAACTTTTAAGGCCAAATCCTAGTATTACTCCATTCGCATTGGGAGATATAAATGATTGATGGCGAAATTCTTCTCTGTTGTAAGTATTTGAGATATGGACTTCAATAACAGGCGTAGAGATACACTTAACAGCATCACCAATCCCTACGGAAGTGTGAGTGTAAGCAGCTGCATTAAGTACAATACCATCATAAGAGAAACCAACTTCGTGTAGCTTATCAATAAGCTCTCCTTCAATATTAGACTGGTAATAATCAAGTTCCAAAGCAGGGAAATTTTCTTTCAAGGATTTAAAATAGACCTCAAAGGACTCAGAACCATAGATTTCAGGCTCTCGCTTGCCTAAAAGATTCAAATTTGGACCATTTATGATGATGATTCTTTTCATTTTGTAAAAATACAAAAGTTATGGTATAAAAAAAGGGAAGCAAAAGCTTCCCTTTTTTAATAAAATAATTTGTTTTAACTAGAAGCTGTAAACAGCACCTAAAACAAAAGAAGATAAATTACCAGAAGCCTCTCCATCATTATCAATGAAGATATCTTCATCAGCAATATCTAATCTTAATTCTGGCTTGATAGTTAAATTACCAACTGAGTAATTAGCTGTAAGCGTTGGAGTTATAACATTATCAACAACAAAATCGTCAAATGCAATATACTCTAAACGCATACCCCAAGTCCAATCTTCTGAAGATTCAAACTGTGGATATAGAGAAACAGAAGTAAATCCGTTTCCTGGTCCAGGGAAGTCAGTATCTTCATAATCAGCTTTGTGGATGTTGACAGCCATATCAAATGTGTCAGTAATATCAAAACTAGTTACAAAATCAATATTTGTTGCATCTTGACTAGAAACAAAAGATAAAGTAGTATCACCCTTAGTTAATCCAGCNGCAACAGAATAGTCACCAGTATTGTTACTATCAGTTATATCAACTGGGTTCATAACTCCAGCNCCTAACATAAAGTCATTACCTAAATCGAAATTTGCTGCTAAACCATTAAAGTTTCTTGGCATAAAAGAAAAGGTATGTGACATGCTATAGTTGAAATTATCAACAGGGGAGAATTTTTCAATTCCCATCCATGTGTTGAAACGACCCATATAGAATGTTGTACTCTCACTAGGTTTCCAATACATGTACATCTCATTGATAACACCATCATTAGATACACCTTCAGGAGTATTTAATGAAATACCATCAGTTGCTCTAGGACCGTAAGCCATATCAGCTACGAAACCAACTTTTTCTCCTTCATACGAAAAAGTTACGTTGGCCATACCCAGTGCAAAACCAGGATCGTTAACGAAAGCACTTGGAGGAGCAATGTGATCCTCATCATTAGGAGCGCTTAAATTAGCTCTCCAGTATGCATCTACAGATCCCGAAACGGTAAATGTAGGTTCCTCTTGAGCGAAGGATGAACCAACGATAGCAAGAGACATTATAGTAATTAATTTTTTCATAATTAACGTTTTATTTATGATTAATATCGCAAAATTAGATAAAATTTATTATCAAATCATAAAAAAAGTACTTTTTTTTTACTTTTATCGTAAAAAACGTGCAGTTTAAAGACAAATTAAGAAGGGAGTTTATAATTTTACAAAACAGTTAATAGTGGAGAATAGTGAATATTTTTATTACTTTATCGATAAAAAATAGCATTTCATAGATTTTTTTTTTAAAAATTTAGTTTATACTATAGAATTGAGTTGAATCTTAAATTTTATTATAATTGAAGGTTAATTCGTCAATATTCAATAATTTTGAAAACATATATTTGTACGCTATGAAATTATTATTAATTATTCCTTTCTATTTATTTTCTAATTTTATTTTTTCACAAAATCCTGTTGAATATGCAGAAAGTATCAATCTAGAAGAATTAAAAACAATGCTTTACACCTACTCTTCTGATGAATTTCAAGGACGTGAAGCTGGAACTGAGGGCGAAAATATTGCTATCGAGTATCTTCGTAATAAGTATATATCATTAGGAATAAAATCTGCTAAANCAGATGGTGATTATTTTCAATATGTACCTTTAAAAATTAAACATCCTCCAAAAGTGAATTTAATTGTGGGTGAAAAAAATTTCGATTACTACAGAGATTTTATTAGTGTTTCAAATGGCGCTTCAAAAAAGATTATAAATGACTCCTATATTTATGTTGGGTATGGCATCAAAGATATAAATCACGATGATTATAAAGATATTGATGTANATGGAAAATTAGTTGTTGCAATTGGTGGTGAACCAAAAGATTCAAATGGAAATTATATTATATCAGGGACACGAAAAAATTCCAAGTGGTCAAACANACGACAATCTCTAAGTGCNAAACAAAACTTAGCTAAAGANATGGGTGCAGCAGCTTTCATATTAGTTGACAATANGTTATTTGAAATGTATTCTAATTACTACAAGAAAAAAGATAAAAGTGAGGGCGAAAATGACTTATCANTGAATGTGAATGTAAAACCATTTTATAGCTTTTTATCTGGAGATCACTTAGGAAATTCTCTAACTAAATCCCATAATGGAATTTTTAATAAAAATATAATCATTGATTTTGAAAGCACATCTGAACCAGTGGTTTCAAAAAATGTTGTCGCATTAATACCAGGATCACAGAAGTCTAATGAATATATTATAATTTCTGCTCATCTAGACCATATTGGAATGCATGATGGAAAAGTTTTTAATGGTGCAGATGATGATGGCTCAGGGACAGTTGCTATTTTAGAAATTGCAGAAGCATTTCAAAAGGCTGTAAAAAATGGAGAGGGTCCAAAGCGATCAATTGTATTTTTACATGTTAGTGCTGAAGAAAAAGGACTTTTAGGTTCAAAGTATTATACTGATTATGACCCAATACTTGAGCTTAAAAACACTGTAGTGAATTTAAATATTGATATGATAGGAAGAACTGATCCNAAGCGAAAAAATGGAAAAAGAAATTATATATATTTAATTGGTAGCGATAAATTAAGTNCGGAACTTCATGAAATATCTGAAATGGTTAATAATAAGTACTCAAAGATTGAATTAGANTACACATACAATGATGATGACGATCCAAATAGATTTTATTATCGCTCTGACCATTATAATTTTGCAAAAAAAAATATACCTATTATTTTTTATTTTAATGGCACACACGCTGATTACCATAAAGCTTCAGATACTGCTGATAAAATTCAATATGATTTATTAGAAAACAGAGCAAGATTAGTATTTTATACCGCTTGGGAATTAGCAAATAGAAAAAAAAGAATTACGGCAGATAAAGCTATAAATTAAATTGTAAGGAAATCTTAAAAACCAAAAAAGCTTTTCATAAATGAGAAGCTTTTTCTTTTGGGGTGGAAGATCGGTCTCGAACCGACGACCTCCTGGACCACAACCAGGCGCTCTAACCAACTGAGCTACAACCACCATTTTACATAAAAATTCAACTGCAAATGTATATCAATTATGATTTATAGAAAAAAAATAATATACTTATTTCAAATCAAAAATTGATTTAACTAAAATTGGCCGATTTGTAATAAAACCTTCAGCATAACTAGTATGAGCTAACCGACCTAAGTCAGCTGCTCTGTAACGTACACTATCGATGAAATTTTTACTTGATATTGGAGTTTTTGGCTCTAAACTTAAAGGGTCGAAAAATTGAGATGTATAAGCCTGTACAGCACTCATTTTGGCATCAATTGAGCCACTAATATCTACTACAAAATCAGGCTTTAGATTGTTCCACTGAATGTAGCTGTAGATTGATTTTGGTCGCCATATTTTTTGATTATTTCCGTCTTTACCAATACTATTTATTTTTTTTAAACCACTTAAATAGCAGGCTTCCCTAACTAAGAGATTGGATTTTGCATGATCTGGATGACGATCTTCAACTGAGTTACAAAAAACAACTTCGGGTCGATAATGTCGAACTANTTTTATAATTTCAAACTGATTTTCCTTAGAATTAGAAATAAAACCATCTGATAATCCCACATTAAATCTNATACTAACTCCTAAGGCTTTAGCAGCATTAGCTGCTTCAATAGCCCTTGATTTAACATTACCACGTGTACTTAATTCCCCTCTAGTTAAATCTATGATACCAACNGTTTTACCCTGTTGAGTAGCATTAAAAATTGTTCCTCCACATCCAAGTTCTACATCGTCAGGGTGAGCACCAAAAGCAATAATATCAGTTTTCATATGACTTACTTTTTAATAGACTTTATTATGGCCTGTTCAATATCATAAATTAGATCTTTCTTTGACTCAATTCCAGTGGAAAATCTAATTAATTGTTCTGATATTCCTTGTGCATTACGATCCGTATCTGATAATAATGCATGTGAGGTCTTAGAGGGTAATATCATAGTGCTTTCAACTCCGGCTAAGCTCATTGAGGGTTTAATTAATTTTAATGACTTTAAAAAAGTTAAAACGTTATATTGTTGTGTTAGCTCAAATGATAGCATTGCACCAAATCCTTTCATTTGAATTTTTGCCAATTCATGATTAGGGTGTGATTTCAGTCCAGGATAATAAACATTTGAAACCGCTGAATGATTATCCAAGAAACGAGCCATTTTTTTAGCATTTCTTTGTTGAGCCTTTACTCTTAATGAAAGAGTTTTCATACTACGCTCTAACATCCAAACTGAAAAATCACTTAAACTACCACCAAAATCTTTAGCTAAAAGCCATAATTTGTCAATTATCAATTTTGAAGAAGCTACAGCACCTGCTGTGATATCACTGTGGCCACCAAAATATTTTGTTGCAGAATGTATAACGATATCAATACCAAGAGTTATAGGAGTTTGAACTATAGGAGTCGCAAATGTATTATCAATAGCCGTAAGAATTCCCTGAGACTTTGCAAGTTGACTAATTGAAAAAATGTCCACTAGTTTAAGCANTGGATTAGAAGGAGTCTCAATGTAAATAAGTTTTGTATTTTTTTTAATACATTCCCTAAATGACTTGATGTTTAAATCTTTAGTAAATGTATATTCAATCCCATAAGATTTAAAATGNGATTCAATAAAATTTCTAGTACCACCATAAATATCATTTTGGATAATTGCATGATCTCCTTTTTTTAAAACCATAAGCATCACGTTAGAAATAGCTGCCATTCCAGAGGAAAAAATCATAGCGGATTCAGATTTCTCTAAAGCAGCAATTTTTTTTGACAAAAATTCTTGATTAGGAGTGTTGAAATATCTAGGATACCTTTTAGAATCCTTGTCAATAAATTCATATGATGTGGAAAGATACAAGGGGGAAACAGCTCCTCCAAAAGTAAGATCCTCCACCGCACCAGTGTGGGTACAAATAGTATTTACACCTAAATCGTATTCAAACATTGAAAACAAAGTTAATTACTATTTTTTATCTAAATCGTTAAACTGCTTAATTAAAACAAAAGCCCAAATAGCAACGCATACAGAAACAAAAACAGAAAAATATAATACAATATCGTTAGCGGCCAAGTCGAAAAAGTTTAAAAAATATCATAAGCCCAACAAGCATTGGTGCCCATATACCAACAAAAATTCCATGTAATTGGTTTCCACTAAAAAATAAATATTCTGAAACTACAATAATTAACACGCAAAGCATCAAAAGTAATGTATTAGTAATTCCTAGGAGTTTAATAAATTTCATTGAAGTTGTTAGATTAAAGTTCGAAAATAAAAAAAAATGTCATTATGTGTCAAATAAATTGTAAAAAATTAAATCAAAATAATTTATATATCAATTTTTTTTAAAATAAATAAAGGTTTTATTATTTATAAAATTTCTTAAATTTTAAATTAGCTAGTATACTTAAAGTCGATATTATTATTAATGCTGAAAATATGTATATTATACTTATATCTTGATCGTCCTTTGCATATGAATGAAGCCCTGCTAAATAAAAATTNACACCAAAATAGGTCATTAAAATACTTCCGAATGCAAGAATTGATGCAATATTGTAATTTAAACGACTTCTTAGTCCTGGCACCAAACGCATGTGTATAACAAAAGCGTATATCATAATACTAATTAACGCCCACGTCTCTTTTGGGTCCCAACCCCAATATCGACCCCAACTCTCATTAGCCCACATTCCNCCTAAGAAATTTCCGATAGTTAACATAACAAGCCCCACTGTTAGTGCCATCTCATTTATGACTGTTAATTCACTTACGTTTAACTTCATTATTTCTTTATTTTTGGAGTTAGTGAGAATTATTAAAATCAATGAAATAATTCCTAAAATCATTCCAAGTGCAAAAGGTCCGTAACTACCCACAATTATTGCAACATGAATCATCAACCAATAACTATTTAGTACAGGTTGAAGATTTCCAATTGATGGATCCATCCAGTTCCAGTGAGCAATCATTAAAATCATCGCAGTAACAAAAGCTGTGGAGGCAAATGTAAGATTACTTTTTTGTCCTAACATAACTCCGAAAGCCATGGTGGCCCATGCCACATAAATCATAGATTCATAAGCATCGCTCCAGGGAGCATGCCCGGAAATATACCAGCGGGCAATAAGGCCAAAGGTATGTAGACCAAAGCATAAATATATCAGGGCTTTAAAAAAACTAACTGAAATATTTAAACTTCTGCTTTTATTTCTCAATATTTGAATAATTAGCAAAACAAACATCAAACTACTAGAATACATATACCAACTAAACAGTTTTTTAAAAATATCATATTTATTATACAGTATTTCTGTTCTAATCTTATCATCTGAAAGCATAGCCTTATCTCCATATTTTACTTGAGTAATTTTAATAGCTTCCAANAACTTTTCACTTTTCGAAAAGTCAATTTTCTGAACTTTTTCATTTTGTAACGTTGACATATAAGCTAAAAATCCAGTACGAATAAAGTTTGCGTANAAAGTGTCTTTTANTACAATTTTACTTTGAATAAATTCCCGAGGTGAGATCCATTTGTTNTTTTCATCATTTGGAATAGGAAATAAACGTAATGCGTCACCCTCAAGGGTGTTAAAAAGTAAACTGACACGTTGATCGGCTTCTTTAAACTCTTTCTGTATAGCTGTTGGGATTTGAGCACTGTACGCATCCTCGAGATAAGGCCCTAACTTATAATTCAAATTAACGTCTAAAAAATCAACAAGTGCTGCATATTTTTGATTTTCAGGAATGCCTATTATATTTCTAATTGTATCAGCCTTTTTAGTCTTTAAATAAATGATTGGAACATTGTACCATAGCTGTGGACTTTCCTGCATTGATAAAAAAACCTGGTTTGAATTATATTCTTGGTATATGTCTTTTTTTGATAATTTTCTTAAAAGTTCAGAGGCATAAGTATTGACAGGTTTCATTCGACCATCAGAGTCTTGAATAACTAAATATCCAAAACGATCTGATGCCTCAACAGGTGTTATGTTTTGTGATAAAATTGAATCTAATTGTTTTTGTGTGGGACGTTTAAAGTCATGACTGCTATTATGATTTTTTTGAGCATGAGATCCAAAAGAAAAAAAGGCAATGAATAATACAAGAGCTGCTTTCTTTTTTTTGATTGAATCCAATTTTTTCCTTAAAAATTCCATACGAGCTCCTCTACTAATCAAAATTGCTAGCAAACCAAAATACAATAAATAATACCCTAAATATGTAAACCAAGTGCCCCAATAGTCGTGGTTAACGGACAATATAGTTCCTTTCTCATCTGGATCAAATGAAGACTGAAAAAATCGATAACCTCTGTGATTGAGAATATTATTCATGTAAATATGAAAATCAAATTCACCCTCCTTAGAATCTAAAACAGTAACCTTACTCTCAAAAGATGCATAGCTTTTTTCAGTTCCTGGATAGCGCTCAGCAATAAAGTCATTAAGTTTAATATCAAAAGGTAGATTTATAATTTTTGAACCATACTTAAATGCAAAGTCAAGACCACCAACTTTAATTTGTTTGAATGGATTATCAATTCCTTGACCACCTAAGAGTTTAACTGTATCAGTTTCCCCATTAGCAGATACTCTAAGAGATATACCATCTTCACNCCCTTTTAACAACTCGGATTTTTTAACAATATCAAAAACACCCTTAACAACAGGCTTGGGGAACACAATTGCTTGGTTTCCTATAATATACCTTGATCTTAAGACTAAAGGCTGTATACTATCTTTTATCAATAGTCCCTGTTGTCTTGTGGCCATAGTNATATATTCGCCATCGAATGGAGATTCTATTGTCAATTCACCATTTTCCAAATAAGTCAGATTAATAGCACCAGTAGTGGGCTTGTTTAAAGAATATAAAACGTTGTGAATATTGCTGACTTCGCCTAATTTTAAAAAGTGGTTGTGTGGGTTACCACTACCCGCTTCAACAAGTTTTAAATAATATTCCCCTTTTTCGTTTGGTATGATATCTTCTTCCGCTCCAGAAATAAAATCCAATAATTCAATCAAAACAGGTGATTCTCCGTAAAAGGTTTCTAAACTATATTTATTTTTGAGNCTGGCTGAGAAATCAACGGCATGGCTTTTAGTTAAACGCTGTAATTCACCTTTAATCCTATAATCACCATCAATTAAAGTTGTTAAATAGGTTTTCTGAGATAAAAAAGCATTTTCAGTAGCTCCTTCCCTTATAGACATCATTCCCTCATATCCATAGTTCCTAGTGATAAATGCTCCCAACAAAATAAAAATAAATGATAAGTGAAGTGTGAGTGTTGCCCATTTTTTCTTTTGNAGTAAACGATATTTAAATATGTTACCTATGAAGTTAATCATAAACATTAACATAATTGCTTCAAACCACCAAGCATTGTATATGAGTGTTCTTGAGTAAGGCGTAGGAGATGTACTTTGACCTTGATCCATGAATGTTCCAACAGCCATGGCGACAGCATAAATTATGAAAAGAGCTGCTGTAAGCCTATTGGAAAAAATAATGCCCTTAACTTTTTTAAACATAAAAGCCTCTAAAAATAATGAAAATCAAAGGTAGTTACTTTTTACAGAAAATTAATTTTAATTATACCCTTTTAACAATTATTTGACTATTGGTTATAAACTATTGGTTAAACTTTTAAAACAATTTAGAATCGCGTAAATTAGCTTAATGTTTTCAATTGTAGTTATAGGAACTGGTAACGTTGGTTTACATTTATGTAAAGCAATAAATGCATCTAAAGATTTAAATCTNATTCAATTTTACAACAGATCAAAAACTAGTACTACGAATAGCCTTAGAAATATTCCTTTCACTTCTGAAATCTCAAGATTAAAAGAAGCTGATTTATATATAATTGCAGTGAGTGATGATGCTATAGAAAAAGTATCAAATTCACTTNTTTTTGAAAAACGCTTGGTAGTTCATACATCAGGATTTTGTCCTATGAAGTCTTTAAATAATAAAAACCGTCGAGGAGTTTTTTATCCGTTACAAACATTCACTAAGGCTTCAAACCTAAGTTTTAAAAATGTTCCAATTTGCATTGAAGCTACTGATAAAAAAGACCGAAAAATATTAAAAAATATAGCTAATACACTTGGGAGCCAAACATATTTTATTCAATCTGAACAGCGTCAGGCCTTGCATCTATCAGCTGTTTTTATAAATAATTTTACAAATCAGATTTATCGAATAGCTCACGAACTAACAGATAAAGAAAATCTCGATTTTGATATTTTGAAACCTTTAATAAATGAAACCGCTCACAAGGTAAATAATTTATCTCCTTATCTTGCTCAAACAGGTCCTGCCAAAAGAAACGATAAAAAAGTGATTAAAAAACATTTGAGACTTTTACACAATAATCCAAATTATCAAAAAATTTATGAAATTCTAACAAAATCAATTCAAAAAACACATGGATAAAAAAAATTACAAGACACTTTTAAAAAACATCAACACCCTTGTCTTTGATGTAGATGGTGTCCTCACAGATAGTTCAGTCTTTGTGACTACAGATGGTGAAATGCTTAGGACAATGAACACACGTGACGGATTTGCACTTAAAAGTGCTGTTGATTCAGGGCTTAATGTTTGTATAATTTCTGGTGGTACTAATGAAGGCGTTCGCAAACGATTAAAAAGTTTAGGTCTAAAAAATGTTATTCTTGGTGCCCATAACAAGCTGAAAAACTTAAAATTACTAATTAAAGAATTGGACGTTAAAAACGATCAAATTATGTACATGGGTGACGATATCCCTGATATTCCTGCTATGTTGGAAGTAGGACTACCATGTTGTCCTCAAGATGCTGCTCCAGAAGTTAAAGCAATTTCTCAATATATATCACATTTAAATGGAGGACAAGGNGTAGCTAGAGATATTATTGAACAGATACTAAAAATACAAGGACATTGGCTTAAGGGATATGAAGCTAATTATGATTAAAAAAAATGATCAAAGAATATTTAAAATCTAGAAATTTAATATTAGCCTCAAAATCACCACGAAGGCAAGAATTATTAAAAAGTATAGGAGTTCCATTTGAAATACGTTCTAACAATATTGAGGAAGTTTATCCTAAAAACCTAGTGCGTCACGAAATTTCAGATTATTTAGCAGTTTTAAAAGCAGACCCTTTCAAAAAAAAATTAAACCCTGTAGACTTACTTATAACAAGCGATACAATCGTATGGCATCAAAACAATGCGATTGGAAAACCCAAATCAACAGAAGACGCATTGGAAATACTTCAAAATTTAAGTGGATCTACACATGAAGTAATAACTTCAGTTTGTCTAACATCAATGAAAAAACAAATCTTAATTCATTGTTGTACAAATGTGACTTTTAAGATTTTAAAAAAAAAGGAAATTATTTATTACATAAATAATTTTAATACAACTGATAAGGCAGGTGCCTATGGAATACAAGAATGGATTGGAAAAATTGGTNTAGAAAAAATCGAAGGATGCTACTACAATGTTATGGGATTCCCCCTCAACTTAGTTTATGAAAATCTACTTAAATTTTAAAAAAAACTCTCCAGCACGTAGTTCATTGTAATATACTCCTCTTGGTAANGTAAATCCAACATGACCCCCATGTTTTGGCATTTCTAAAGAAATAAATTTGTTCTCATTGGCAATTTTTACAGGATAACAGCTTTCTGTTAGAAATGAATCGTTAATTGCGTTAAGTATTAACACTGGAGTTTTAATTTGGGGTAAAAATTGTAAACTACTACATTTTGTATAATAATCAGTTGCATCTTTAAATCCATTGGCAGTTGATGTATAAAGTTCATCTAACTTCCTAAGTGTCCATATTCTCCATAGTGTATGCCTTGAAATTTTATGAGGAAATTGTTTGTGTTTCTTTTTTAATTTAAATTTCAAACCAATCATAAAATAAATATGATATAATATATTTTTAAATTCATGAAGTGTTCTTGATGAACCTGTTAAATCTAAAGGAACTGATACAGCCATTGCGGCTTTAATTTTTATTGGTATATCAGAAGTTTCACCTAAATATTTTAAAACTATATTGCCACCCAGGCTTATTCCATTTAAAAAAATTGATTCATAATCATGTTTTGAAGTAATGTGAGTAATAATATCTTTTAAATCTTCTGTCTGACCAGAATGAAAACTAAAATATTTTTTATTATTTTCTCCACTGCAACCTCTAAAATTAACACAAACAGCATCTATTCCTTTTGTATTCAAATGCCGTGCGATACCAGAAACATAAGGACGTTGACCATTACCTTCCATTCCATGAAGAATGACAGCTACGCTTTTAGTTGGAGAAGAAGAATAACTCCAATCTAGATCAATAAAATCGTCATCCTGTAATGTAATCCGTTCACGACTTTGAGAAATTTCTAATCTACGTAAGATTCCAGAATAAATAGTTGATATAAAACCTGATCGGAATATTCTAGAGGGTTTGTAAGAACTTTTAATTACTGGCATACAATAGAAATTTTATAAATAACTGATGTTTCTTTACTTGGAACAAATCTAGCGTCTTGGCGTTTTCCAACTACCCAAACAACTTTTGAATCAGAGCATAGTAATAAAATTTTTGACTTACTAGTAAGTGATAATTTTTCATCTTTCAAAAATTTACTAATTTTTTTTTTNCCTTTCATTCCTTTTGGATAAAAAGAATCACCCGAAATCCAATTTCGTAATTTTAATGGGAATTTGAGTTTATCCATATCTACAAATATGCTTTTAGCATGATTGCCTTCTGTTTTAAAAACCTTTTTAAATTTTAATTTATATCCAAATTCCTTTACAGAAACTGTTTCATTTTTAGAAATAATAATTTGTTCAACATTAGTTTTTGATTTTTTTTGAGTTAAAATCAAAACCTCGCGATCTTTAATTAGCGTGTGACTGACTGAAAGAATTTGTTTTCCTGACTGTGCATCTAATAAATTATAAAGTTCCTCCCAATCTGAGAAACCAAATTTTTTAAAAAGAGGGAACAAATATAATTTAGTTGATTTTAAAGATTTTAAAGCAGAAATACTGTAATGAATTTCATCGCCAAATATCTTTTTAATAACTTTCTTATTAATATCTTCAATATGCAGATTTAGTAAATTTTTTGAAGCTTCAATATTTGATTGTGTTTTGGCTAAGGATTCTAAAATCTTAGGATGAATTTGTTTTAAAACAGGAATCAATTTATGTCTTAATTCATTTCTATGATATTTTAGGGAAACATTAGTACTATCTTCCCTCCATTTAATATCAAACTGATTTGCATAATTTAAAATCTGTTCTTTACTAAAAATCAAAAATGGTCGCGCTATTGAGACATTTGTTTTTGGAATGCCGCTTAAGCCCTCAATTCCTGAGCCTCTAATTAAATTTATAAAGAAAGTTTCTAAATTATCATCACTATGGTGAGCAGTTAATAATCTATCAAATTTATGTTCATTAATTAAATTTTCAAACCAATGGTAACGCAATTGCCTAGCAGCCATTTGCGTTGAGAGTTTTGATTTTTTAGCATATAATTCTGTGTTAAAGTGTTTCGAATAAACAATTAAATCATTAGACTTNCCGTAATCGAAAATAAAGTNTTCATCAGATTTACTCTCTGAACCACGCAAGTTAAAATTACAATGTGCTAAAGATATTTTTAGGTTTAACTTCAAGCACAAGTTTGCTAAAACCATACTGTCTACTCCACCAGAAATTGCTATTAATACTTTTTCATTAAAAATTGATGGAAAACTATTTCGCAAATGCAGTTCAAATTGGGATAACATGCTGTAAAAATAAAATTAATTTTCTAAAACTTTTCGCATTGCCGATGCTTTAATTAAACATTCTTCGTATTCCTTAGAAGGAATACTTTTTGATGTAATCGCGCTTCCAACTGAATATGAAATATAAGATTTTTCAGAGTTATATAAGATAGTTCTAATTACAACATTAAAATCAAAATCACTTTCGGGGGTAAAATAGCCGACCGCTCCAGAATACAAGCCCCGTTTAGTAAACTCTAACGATTCGATAATATTCATTGCTGAAATTTTCGGAGCACCTGTCATACTACCCATAGGGAAAGAGGAACGAATAACATCTAATGGAGAAATTTCAGGACGAATTTTAGCTCTTATGGTAGATATCAAATGATGCACCTGTCTAAACGTATGTATTTTATGTAATTCTTCAACATTAACACTACCTTTTGTAGCAACACGAGACAAGTCATTTCGAACTAAATCAACAATCATTACATTTTCACTAATTTCCTTGGGATCTGACTGTAAATCTTTTTTTAGCTTGGAATCCTCAACTTTATTAGAAGAACGTTTTGCGGTACCTTTAATGGGTTGCGAAATCAACAAATCACCCTCTTTTTTCATGTAACGCTCAGGAGATGCAGAAAGAACAAAATGGGGTTTAGTTTTGAAAAAAACTGAAAATGGTGGGGTAGATAAAGTCTGAAGTTTTTTAAATATNTCAAGAGGACTGATTACACCTTTTGTGAAAAATTCCTGGCAAAAATTAGCTTCATAAATATCACCTTGCTGAATATGATTTTTTAATTTTTTGATTTGATTCAAATAATTGATTTTAGAAATTCTTGCATTTATTTTTAATGGTTGTGAAGGTTTTGTAGACTCATTAAACTTGGGAGTATTTTGTATTTTTTGTAAATCACAATCAATCAATTTCGAAAACTGATTTAAATACTTAATTGTTACAATATTATTTTTAATAAAAAATAGTTTTTTGGGTTGAAAAAAATATAAGTCTGGAAAGTCCAATAAATCATAATTTTGAGACTTCAAATTCTCTAAATCATTTTTTAAATCATATGAAAAGTAACCAAAAATCCAATCATTTGTTAATTTCCTGTATGATTCTAATGAATTAAAAGAACCATTATTAGATACTTTAACACAGGAGTGTGCGTCAACTGCTAAAATAGCGTCGAAATTACTATAAGTTTGTTTATATTGATTTGAATCAAGCCAGGCGACTTCGTCGTAATTCTGTGCCCATAATAGAAGTTGATTCTTGAAATCTTCAATATTATTAAGTTTTATTTTTTTTATTTGTCGCAAATTGAAAATTATAAGAATCTGTTAAAGAAAAATTATTATTGCAACATCAAATATGTAAAGCCCGATTGTCAGTAGCAGCTAAGGCAGCTTCTTTGATTGCTTCAGTAAATGTTGGATGTGCATGTGAAATTCTGGATATATCCTCAGCTGAAGCTCTAAATTCCATAGCCACAACTGCTTCAGCAATTAAATCTGCACAACGTGCGCCGATCATATGAACTCCAAGAATCTCATCTGTTTCATTGTCTGCAAGTATTTTAACAAAACCATCTAAATCCATACTAGCACGGCTGCGACCAAGAGCACGCATTGGAAACTGCCCAGATTTATATATTATTCCTAAACTATTTAATTCTTCTTCTGTTTTACCTACAGATGCAACTTCAGGCCAGGTGTATACAACTCCAGGAATTAGATTGTAATTTATATGTGGCTTTTGCCCTGCAATTGTTTCAGCAACAAACACACCTTCTTCTTCAGCTTTGTGAGCTAACATATCCCCTTCAATTACGTCTCCAATTGCATATATATTTGGTGTAGTAGTTTGTAAACTGGTGTTAACTTCAACTTGACCACGTTGATTTAATTTAACCCCAGCTGCTTCAACATCTAGACCTTCAGTATAAGGACTTCTACCAACGGAAACAAGGCAATAATCCCCCTGAAAAACAACAATTTCTCCTTTTTTATTTTCAGCTTTAACTGTAATATTATTAGATTTTCGTTCGACAGAAATAACCTTGTGAGACACATTGATTTTAAATTTTTGTTTTTTAAAAACCTTTGTGAGTTCTTTTGATAAACTTTTATCCATGTTAGGAATAAGTCGATCCATATATTCAATTACTGAGACTTCAGCACCTAGGCGCTTATATACTTGACCAAGTTCTAATCCTATTACACCACCACCAATTATTATAAGATGTTTTGGGATTTCATTTAGTTTTAAGGCTTGTGTAGAGGTAATAATACGTTCTTTATCTATTTGAACAAAAGGAAGCTGAGTGGGTTTACTCCCTGTTGCTATAATGGTATAATTTGCCTCAATTATTTCTGGATTATCCCCATTAATTTTAATGTGTGTTGAATCATTAAATGCAGCAACCCCCTGATACATATCAATCTTATTTTTTTTCATTAAAAAATCAATACCACCAGTTGTTTGATCTACAACCCCCTGTTTTCGTTGCATCATTTTTTTAAGATTTAATTTTACTTCGCCAGGTAATTCAATACCGTGGGTGTCAAAATGTTTGACAGCATCTTCAAAATGATGAGAAGAATCTAGTAGTGCTTTGCTGGGGATACAGCCTACGTTTAAACAGGTTCCTCCCATTGTAGCATACTTTTCAATAATGGCCACGCGCATTCCCAATTGTGCACAGCGTATGGCGGAAACATAGCCTCCAGGTCCGGATCCTATGACGGCAACATCGTAAGAATTCATAAAAAATAGTTTAATTTAAACAATGACAAAAATACAA
>NZZM01000022.1 GCA_002698705.1 Formosa sp.
CAATGGAACACAGGCTATTTTTTATAATCGTTCGGATGTTTTATTTCTATCGCTACATGGTGACCCTATGGCTGCGTTCCCGCATTTTCTTGGACATAAGGACGAAATTGGGATTGGTGACGGGGAGGGGTTCAATTTTAATTTTCCAATGCCAGCTGGAACTTCTTTTTCTAAGTGGAGTAATGCGTTGGATTCAGCGTTGAATCAGATATCAAAATTTGGAGCTGATGCAGTTATCGTTTCGCTTGGTGTTGATACATTTGAACGTGATCCGATCAGCTTTTTCAAATTGAAAAGTGATGATTTCGTCAAAATGGGTGAATGTATTGCTTCGTTGGACTTGCCAACACTATTTGTGATGGAAGGAGGCTATGCTGTCGAGGAAATCGGTATCAATACGGTCAACGTCTTAATGGGGTTTGAGGATGCAAAGGCGTAGGTTTAATANTTGTAGGTTGTTACAAGGTCCGGTTTGTTTTTTATGATGTAACCTCAGGGTACCATCCTTGGCCTTTGGCCTTTGGCCCTTGGCCTTTGGTCAAAAAATATTGATTTGTCCTAACATGCTCTAAGACCATTCAAGTTCTTAGCTAAAGAAAACGGTCATTTATTCAGTCGATTATGGATAAATATCGTAAACTTTACAGTAGGATATTTTGTTTTTGNCTAATAGCTAAAACTATTTGAAAATTTACACGAGTTAAGTAATTATATTAACATGTGAAGTTATTGGTGTTGACTGAGCTACTGAGTACACACAAGGTTTTGGCTATGAATTATAAAATTAAAAACATGGAAGACTTCGCATCNGTGATCGGCATTTCCAGACCCACTGTGTCAAAATATTTCAATGATCCAGATAGTGTTAAGAAATCAACACGATTTAAAATCGANGAAGCGCTTGAGAAATACGAATACCGNCCAAACATCTANGCGATTAATCAGAATAGAAGGCAAACAAAAAATATTGGGTTGGTAGTCCCCAACTTAACAGACCCATTTTTTGCAGGAATTGCGCGAACGATTGAAGAATTAATTATTGTGGCAGGCTATAATCCTCTTCTTCTTAGCTCACACGGAGGTACGGAACAGGAAATAGCAAATCTTGACAGCTTGCGATCAATTAAACCTGCGGGTGTTCTGCTTGCACCTCTAGGAAGAGCCTCTGATCGGAAGTGGGTGAAAGAATTTACCCGAGAAGTACCTACAGTACTATTTGATTCCAATCTTGAGGGCGTAGGCGAAGCATTTTTTGGGTCAGATAATACTCAGAGCATTGGTTTGATTGTTGAATACCTCTGTAGGACAGGTCAATTGCCAGCTTTTTTTGAAATGAAAAATCCTATAAATCCAAATGCTTTTAAGCGTCGAAAAGCTTATCTTCTGGCAATGGAACGCTTAGGTCTCGAAGCTGAATTGATACAAGTTGATGGCGATGGTTGGAATTTTGAAGAGGTTGGTTTCGTAGAAGGAAAAAGGGTTCTTGAAGACGGTCATCTTCGAACAAATACGCTTCTTTGCTCAAATGACAGGTTAGCAATCGGAGTTTTGTCTGCTGCTTTTGAAAGTGGAATTCGGGTGGGTCATGCAGATGACTGCGAACTGCGAGTTGCGGGCCATGACGATCACCCATTCTCCCGGTACACGTCTCCTTCACTGACAACTGTTTCCCAAGATTATGAGGCAATAGGAAAGCGCAGTGTAGAGACACTTATGACGATTATCGATTCGGGTAAGCGTGTCCTAAAACGAGAAGTGAAACTCTTTGAGGGACGAATAATCATGCGTGGGTCTGCCTAACTATGTGTATTTACGCAAGTATCTATAAAAATTTACTCGCGTTAATTTGTCGTTGACGCATTGTATCTTATTCATTTATGCTTGCTTTGTATCATTCAATTAGGGAGGTTCTAGGATGTTTTTGAAAAAATCACTATTTGCTGCAGGTGCGGCAGCCATGATGGCTGGCGGCGCGTATGCGGCAGATTCACTAACAATAGCGATCGTGAACAATGGTCACATGATTAATATGCAAAAAGTTGCTGAGGCTTATACCGCAGATACGGGAGTATCATTGAATTGGGTCGCATTAGAAGAGGGGGTACTTAGAGAACAGGTCACATCGGACACAGCTACCGGTGGTGGACAATACGACATTATTAATATCGGTATGCAAGAAGCGCCAATCTGGGGCGCAGCCGGCTGGATTGAGGCACTAAACTTTGGTGCTGACTACGATATGAACGATATTCTTCCTGCTATTCGCGCTGGCTTATCACACGAAGGAACAATGTACGCAGCGCCTTTTTACGGTGAATCTTCAATGGTTATGTATCGCAAAGATTTAACTGATGCGGCAGGTGTTGTTGTTCGGGACAACGATTCTTGGGCAAATATAAAAGGTGCAGCCGCTGCAATGCATGATCCGGATAATGGCGTATACGGCGCATGCTTGCGCGGTAAGCCTGGTTGGGGTGACAATATGGCGTTTATTACAACGGTCGTAAACTCATTCGGCGGAGCATGGTTCGATGCTGATATGCACCCCACAATAAATACGATGGCATGGGAGGAAGCAATTAACTTCTATGTCGACCTGTTAGGTAACTATGGACCTCCAGGTTCAGAAGGTAACTCATTTAACGAAATTCTCGCCCTCTATAATGAAGGCAAGTGTGGAATGTGGATTGATGCAACAATCGCAGCTTCATTCTTAACAGTGGATGGTGTTGCGTATGCGCAATCACCAAATGCTGGTAATCCAGTTGGTGCAAACTGGTTGTGGGCATGGGCAATGGCAGTTCCAGCAGGATCACCAAACTCAGATGCGGCGAAAGCCTTCATTGAATGGGCAACTTCTAAAGATTACGTTCAGGCGGTTGGTAACCACCCAGATTTCGGCTGGGGTTCAGTTCCTACTGGTCAGCGAGCATCAACATATGCATTGCCAGAGTTTCAAGCCGTTGCTGGTTTTGCAGCAGCTGAGATGGCAGCAATTGAGTCAGCTGCTCCGGAAGCAACTGACCTGAAACCATACGTTGGTGTTCAATTTGCGGCGCTCCCGGAATTTCCGGAGGTTGGCATTGCGGTTGCGCAAGAAATGGCAGCAGCACTTTCAGGAGCCAAGTCTGTAAAAGATGCGCTTCAAGCATCACAAGCAGCAGCTGAAGCAATTATGTCAGAAGCGGGTTACTAGTAAGTATTTTCCCGAAGATGTAATGGGGTCCGGATACATTATCCGGACCTCATTACGTTAATTCTAGTTGGATAAGTATTTACGAAATAATTATTTCGTGGAATGAATTGGCCAGTGTCTTCTCAATAACGGACCGTGTAAAATGTCAAATCGCAGTCTTCCACGCCTTCTTCAAGCGCCTGCAGTGTTTCTGCTGCTAGTTTGGATGTTAGTACCTCTTTCTATGACTTTATATTTTTCGTTCATCCGTTACGTTTTGAACAATTTGCGTCGTCCTGAGTGGACAAATCCAAACATCAGTAATTGGCGTGGGTTTGGGAACTATGAATTTGTAGTAAATAATAAGGATTTCTTACTGGCCATCCAAAATAGTCTGGTTATAGTTTTTGGCATTCTCATATTGACGGTAGCTCTGGGAATTTTGATTGCTATCCTAATTAATAAGCCATTCCAAGGTCAGGGTATTGTTCGAGTTCTACTTATCTCACCATTCTTCGTAATGCCTGCCGTGAACGCCGTTCTTTGGATCAACATGATACTTGATCCAGTGCTTGGTCTGCAGGGACTTGCGGTAGATGGGCTTAATGGAATAGTTGACGATTTATGTAATCTCCCCGTTCTTGGTGGTTTCTTCTCTCTTTGGCCAGAACTTGAACCGATCTCTTTTCGTGCGACGCAGACATCAGCTTATGCAGTAATAATGATGGTAACCTGGCAATGGACGCCTTTTGCGGTTTTGATCTTCATGACCTCGCTGCAATCTGAAGATCAGCAGCAAAAAGAGGCGGCAGTTTTAGATGGTGCTAGTACTTGGGCGCAGTTCCGCTTTTTGACCTTACCACACTTGGCTCGCCCTATCGCGATTGTGATAATGATCCAAGCAATCTTTCACCTTTCACTTTATGCAGAAATCGAAATTGTCAGCCGTGGTAACGGGAATAAAAATTTGCCCTATCTGATTGGCGAATTCGCTAACAATAATATCGGAGCTGCCAGTGCTACAGGCATTTTTGCAGTTATTCTTGCCAATATCGTTGCTATCTTCCTTCTCCGGATGATTGGCAAAACCTTAATGGACTAGAGGGACAAGTAATGGCCATAGTTGCGCAAACTTCAAAATTCTCCCAAATTAGTCGCCCTGTTCTGGCCTGGGCTATAGGACTTCTGTTCTTCTTTCCAATCTTTTGGATGGTACTTACAAGCTTTAAGACAGATGCAGATGCTGTGAAGCCAGAGTACCTTTTCTTTTTTCAGCCAACATTGGAAAACTACGTTAACATGACCAGTAACTACAATTATTGGCGTTTCGCTCAAAATTCTGCAATCACTGCTGTTGTAGCCACTTTGTTTAATCTCGCTGTCGGTATTCCCGCAGCATACGCAATGGCTTTTAACCCGAGTAAATCAACTAAAAATATCTTGGTGTGGATGCTGTCGACAAAGATGTTGCCTGCTGCAGCTGTGCTTTATCCGATGATTTTTCTGGCAAAAGGAATTGGAGTTTTTGACACCCATGCTTTGGTCATCACAGTTGTAAGCTTGATCAATCTGCCAATAGCAATTTGGATGCTTTTCACTTACTTCAAGGAAATACCAAGGGAAATAATCGAAGCAGGCAGAATGGATGGCGTAAGCACTTGGAGTGAAATAAAGGAAATACTAGTTCCTCTAGCTTGGGGTGGCATTGCTTCTACTGCATTGCTAATCTTTATTTTTTGCTGGAACGAGGCCTACTGGACGGTCAGGCTAACAACTATCGATGCGGCCACCCTATCAAAACTGATCGAAGGGAACCGTGCACCAGAAGGGCTATTCTTTGGTCGTTTGTCTGCCGTTTCAACTGCCGCTGTCGGACCAATCGTAGTATTAGGTTGGTTCTGTCAAAAACAATTGGTCAAAGGCCTAACTTTTGGTGCCGTTAAATGAGGAAAGATAATGGGACGTATCATATTAGATAGTGTTACCAAGAGCTTTGGAGAAATGCAGGTTATCCCGCCATTGAATCTGACNATTGAAGACGGCGAGTTTACAGTTTTTGTTGGTCCTTCCGGTTGTGGGAAGTCAACCCTGTTGAGAATGATGGCTGGTTTAGAAGATCTTACTTCGGGAAAGATTCAGATTGATGGTATTGACGTGACTGACGTTGCCCCTTCTAAACGTGGCTTGGCGATGGTTTTTCAGTCGTACGCTCTTTATCCGCATATGACTGTGAGTAAGAATATTGGGTTCCCACTCCGTATGGAAGGTATGATCCAAGCTGAGATTGACAAAAAAGTTTATGCAGCGGCAAAGTCTCTTAATCTTTTAGATTACTTGGACCGTAAACCAGTTGCACTTAGCGGCGGCCAACGTCAGCGTGTTGCTATTGGTCGGGCTATTGTCCGCAATCCAAAGGCATTTCTATTCGACGAGCCGTTGTCAAACCTAGATGCAGCGTTGAGGGTTGGGATGCGCCTTGAAATTAGTGAGATGCACAAGCGACTGCAAACTTCAATGATTTATGTGACCCATGATCAAGTTGAAGCAATGACAATGGCAGATAAAATTGTTGTATTACAGGGGGGTATTATAGAGCAAGTGGGATCTCCGCTAGAGCTCTATAACCAACCAGTAAATCTATTTGTTGCAGGTTTTATTGGGTCCCCAAAAATGAACTTTTTGGAAGGTGATGAGGCTTTGAAATATAATGCTCATACTATTGGCATTCGTCCTGAGCACATCAAAGTTGTTTCTGAGGGCGGCGATTGGCATGGTAAGGTAGGTGTGGCAGAACATCTTGGATCAGACACTTTTCTACATATTCATGATACTGGATTAGCTAAAATCATTACAGTGCGCGCACCAGGGGAGGTGAATTTAAAATACGGTGCTAGAATTAGTCTCTCACCGTATGAGGAAGTGATCCATAAATTTGATGCCCAAGGACATCGGATTGAATGAGGCGTCTTGAGGGAAAATCAGCATTAATTACAGGGGCAGCACGCGGAATAGGCCATGAATTTGCTAAGGCCTACATCCGNGANGGCGCCAAAGTATGTCTCGCAGATATTAATATTGAAAGTGCATTAAGAGCNGCNANAGATTTAGGGGAAAATGCACATGCGGTTTNCCTTGATGTCCGNGAACAAGAAAGTATTGATGCAGCAGTAATGGAAACCATTTCGCANTTCGGTCAAATAGATATCCTTATCAANAATGCAGCATTGTTTTCTGCGGCACCCTTGTCGGAAATACAACGACTAGATTATCAANATTTNTTTGATGTTAATGTTTCTGGNCCACTTTTCATGATGCAAGCGGTTTCGAAGCATATGATCGATAAGAGGATCAAGGGCAAAATTATCAACATGGCCAGTCAGGCAGGGCGCAGGGGTGAACCTCTGGTTTCAGTTTACTGTGCAACTAAGGCTGCTGTAATCAGCCTAACGCAGTCTGTCGGNCTAAATTTGATAAAGCATGGGATCAATGTAAACGCTATTGCGCCTGGTGTAGTCGATGGAGAACATTGGGATGAAGTTGACAAATTTTTCGCAAAATATGAAAAAAAAGAAGCTGGGCAAAAGAAAAAGGAAGTCGGCGAATCTGTACCCTTTGGTCGTATGGGTCACGCAGAAGATCTAACAGGAATGGCAGTTTTTTTGGCGAGCGATGATGCAAATTACATCGTTTCTCAGTGTTATAATGTCGATGGCGGACAGTGGATGAGCTGATGAAACAGGCGATAATAGAAAAAAATCTGGTAAAACTTTCTAATGCTTGCTTGCAGGAAGATTTTTCGAATATTAATAAACCACTTTATGATCGGTCAAAGCTTAGTGCTGGGATAGTGCATATTGGTCTGGGAAATTTTCATAGAGCACATCAAGCATGGTATATTCATCAATTGATGCAGCGAGGGGAAGCCTTAAATTGGGCGATCGTTGGGGCAGGTATACGTAATTATGATGTTGAGCAACGAAAGAAAATGTTGGCTCAAGATTTTTTAACAACATTGATTGAATTAGACCCTAAGGGGCAATCTGCTGAAATAATTGGCCCAATGATTGATTACGTCCCGATTGTAGATGGCAACTCCGAACTAATTGCAAGAATGGCAAAATCAGATATTCGTATCGTTTCTCTAACTGTAACAGAGGGTGGATATTTTATCGATGCATCTTCATCTTTGTTAGATGTGTCGCATCCCGATATTGAGCATGATGCAAAATGTCCTGATACACCAAAAACAGTTTTTGGAGCAATGATCGCTGCATTGAAGGTTCGACGTCAAAGAGGTTTTGGTCCTTTTACCTGTCAAAGCTGTGATAATTTACAAGGTAATGGACGGATCCTGCGTCGCACTCTAGTCTCTTTGGCAGGCCTCTCTGATCCTGAATTGGCAGAATGGATTGATAAAAAATGTTCCTTTCCAAATTCAATGGTGGATTGCATTGTTCCTGCAACGGGGCCACTGGAACTTGAGCTGGTCAAGAGACTAGGCATTGATGATGAAGTTCCAGTTACTCATGAAAATTTCCGTCAATGGGTAATAGAAGATGATTTCTGTTCGGGACGGCCAGACTGGGAAAAAGTTGAAGTAACGATGTCATCCGACGTGCATTTATATGAGTCCATGAAAATTCAAATTTTAAATGCTGGACATCAAATTTTGGCAAATTTTGGTGAGATTGTTGGTTTGAGCACAATAGATGAGTGCATGCAAAATGATGAAATTGTTTCATTTTTTAATCACGTACAGCGTTGTGAAATAGTGCCTCACGTAGCTGAAGTTCCAGGGATGAAACCACAGAATTACGTTGAACTAGTTGCTGATCGCTTCGCAAACTCCAAAATTAAAGATACAGTCAGGAGAGTGGCTTTTGATGGTGCGGCGCGTCATAGTGGTTTTGTTCACCCTACAATACGAGCCGCACTTTCTTCCAATAAATTGATCTCAGGACTGGCTCTTACTGAGGCTATGTGGGCTAGAATGTGCTTTGGCATACGTGAAGACGGATCAGTAATAGAAGCAAATGACCCTCATTGGGGTTTTTTAACGTCATGTGCGAAGCGGGCAAAAGAAAATCCAATTTCATGGATAGATGAAACAAATTTTTACGGTGATATTGCTGAAAGTCATCTGTTCCGGACAGAGTTTTCTATGCAGTTAGGGTCCATTTGGGAGCACGGTGTTAACTCAACCATTAAAAGTTTTTTAAGTGATCTTTAAAGCGTTTCAAGGCTTTTTGAAAAGATACTAGTTCCATGATGCTTGGAGTAAGAGCCCTAAAGCTGTGATAAATAAAATTACTAATACAGCCATCCGGAAACTATCTGGTGACAATTGACTTCGTATCCTCGATCCTAATAGTATGCCTAAAAATACGAAAATTAAGCCACTCATTGAAATTTTTAGTACAGTAAATGTGAAAAGCTCGAGATGTATTAAGCCAATAGCCATAATTAAGCTAGATATAGTAAAAGATGTATTGGTTGCTTGAATAAACACATTTCTATCTAACTTAAGGGCCATCAAATAGGGGACGCAAGGCATCACTTGCGATCCAGTCAATCCATTAATGAATCCAGTAGATAAGCCACTCAAAATTCCAAATTGTCGTTCTTTTGGCTCAGGTAATTTAAAGTCTGGAGCGATATATGAGAACATACACCATAATATCAATATTAACCCTAAAACAGCGCCAGCTAAGTTTCCGTCAATTACTGAGAGTAGAGTTAACCCAAAAATAACACCTAGTGACGTAGCTAGTAGCATTGGTCGAAACCTGTAAAGAGTCGTTTGAAAGTTACCCACCTTTTTCATAATGATTATATTGGATAACAGTGATGGAATTATAAGCAGAGGCAAAGCGGCTTTAAGGCCAACGGTCAGCGCTAAAATTGGCAAGCACACTGTAGAAAAACCAAGTCCAGTGACACCTTTTACTGATGAGGCAAATAAATATGTCACTAAAATAATTATAATTTGAAACAGGCTATAATTTTCAATCAAACTTATGCTCATGAACTTTGAACGTTAAAATAAATTGGCTTTGAAATATAAATGGATTCCTATCTTTAGGAAGTATAAATTTATATTTACCTAAGATAATTTTATGACGTAATGGTAGGCTAGCTTTAAATAGTAATTTTATTTACTTCACAGATTTATTAACCAATCTGGCAAATCAGACTTCGCAAAACCACTTTGTGCCGTTTGTGCGCAGTCTTTTAGACTACCAAAGCGTATTGCCCTACCTGTTAAACCTCCTGCGTAGTGCGCATATTTACCGGAGTTTGTCATGATCACTGATGCCTCAACTGGAAGGACTGGTTCCGTAATTGAACACCAGCAGATATCAGATAAAACCTGAACCCCAGCACTTTTAAGTTGGTCAACTATACCTTCTTTTTTTGCTGCTGAAAGTACGTCGCGACCAATTGTGATTATTGTTTGAACATTTGTATTACAGGATTTGCCGTTTAAAAATTTAACAAAATTGCGGCACTCAGATATAGAAGCGTGAGGGCTGCCGATAGCCACGAGGTCAACTTTTGTATCAGCAACATTAAACTCAACCCAAAGCTTAGTTAAATGTTCGCTGGTAATATTAAATTTTTCTAAATGTAAAGGTTCTGCAAGCTTATCTCCTGGTGTATGTCCATTTATATGCATCATAGGGGCTGCTGATGTGGTGCCAAATGCAGCGCAAAGTGCTTTTAGGTCATCAACGGTCAGCGATGTATGCTCTAAACCAGTTACCAGTGGGATTTTGTTTGGAGAAAACTTGCCTACTAACCAGCCAAGCATGGGCCAAATTGAGTCGTCAAATGCATCGGGCAGATCGACACAAACTTCATGTCTAGGTACTCTATTTTCTCTCAAATATACTCCTGCCTTTGGTGCTCGCCCAGTCATGGAAACAAATAAATCAAAGTAATCAGGGTGCTTTTGTGTTTTTGCCCCTAAAATCGAATTTGCATATATGACAGCGTTGGACTCAGACCACCCTATTGCTTCATCTTCGCTGGGTTTATCGTCCAAAAGATAAGGAGCACATGTAAATGTAGGATGTGCACCCATTTTTACGTAGGCATCCGCAAGACGGCTTGCCTTATTTCCAAAACTCTTTGCAACACCCTGACTTTGCCAATTATTACGATCAACTGAGATTGCATTTATTGTTGTTGGAATATTTATTTTCGCGCCTAGCTGATACATTTTTTCTGCAAAAATCAAATTTGCGTCATGTGCAAGAATACATCCGTCAATATGTCCCCTTGTTATATCGATTAATTTACTTGCGTCTTGTATTACTGCCATTTTACAAATTGTTTCCATTGCGATTTTTTGAGCATCGCCATGTTCACCGTTGAGGACACGCCGATCGTTTGTACTTAAATCCAGCGTCCCAATATTTAATTCTCTTAAATTGATCGCATTTGAGCCAAAAATAAGAGTATTTTCCAAAATTTCTGCTTGATGTGCTTCACTAAGTTCAGAATATACACCCTTAGATACTCTAAGAACTGCAATTTTTTTACCAAATAGCTGATCAGCCACGATTGCACCCAACGTCAAAATTTCTTCGGGTTCGTAAAAAATTAGTGCAGATGGAGCCAGCCCATTTTGTGCCAATTGCAATAGAACACCGCTTCCACTACACGAGCCTCTTGACGTTGGCATTAATACAAATTGTCCAGATAAAAGGCTGCCATGGTTAGGGTGGTGAATATCAATTATAAATCCCGTTGTGGGATCCACTCCACCCCAAAAGCTTAATCCTTCATCGCATACAAATATCTTGCCTTTTGCATTGGACTTCACAAGTACCTCAGCTTTTGTATGGGTGTCATCTAGCATTGCGTCCAACTTTTAGGATGTTCAGTTCATCAAATAACTACTATATTATCAGGTATCCTTTGACCAACAAATATGATTGTCTTTATTTGATGTCACTTTTGAATTGAAAAAGAGATACTATAATTTGATTTACGTCGGATGATGAGTAAACACTCTCTATAAATGATCCAATTTACTTACCATTATAAGATGTAATAAGTTAAACTTCTAATATGCAAGAGGCTGTTAATGAGCGATTTTCTGACATTAAAGGCAGACATAATTAAGAATTTTGGGACACCCTGTGCCGTAGTTGATCTTAACGTTCTTGAAAAAAATATATCTCGTGTACAGAAAATTTGTGATAATGCGGGGCTATCAAACCGGCCACATATAAAAACTCATAAGTCTGGTGAGGTTGCTCGCATGCAGATTGATGCAGGTGCTTCCGGGGTCACTTGTCAAAAATTAGGTGAAGCAGAAGTTATGGCTGCTGCCGGTATTACTGATATTCTTATTGCAACTAACTTGTTGGGTGCTGCGGCGTCAGGTGCACTATCAGCTTTGCAAAGCCGTATTTCTTTGAAGGTCTGCGCCGATAATACCTACTCAATTTCTGCCTATGCGGAGGCCGCTAGAGAAGCTGGACGTATTTTGGACGTTTTGGTTGAATGTGACACTGGTCAAAAACGGGCCGGCGTCGAAACTCCGGAAGAAGCATTTAATTTGGCTCAGTTGATTGATAATGACAGTCATCTCAATTTCAAAGGACTGCTTTATTATCCAACTAAAAATAACTGGAAGAAAACAGAGGTTTTTAATGCAAAATTGGTGGAGCTATTGAGCAGTAAAAATCTGATACCAGACATAGTTTCCACTGGAGGCACTCCAAATCTTCAAAATTTGGGCACGCTAAGTGGTTCCACAGAACATAGGGCAGGAACATGTGTTTTTAACGATTTAATGATGGTTAAAGATGGATTTGCTACGATGGATGAATGTGCGCTCAGGGTGTATACAAGTGTAGTGAGCCGTGCTGGTAAAGATCGAGGTATTCTTGACGCAGGTTCTAAGGCACTAACTTCAGATCAAGGTGGACTAAATGGCTTTGGGTTCATTCAAGAATACCCAGATGCTTCTATACATAAATTAGCGGAGGAGCATGGATTTTTAAATCTTGTGAATTGTGCTGTTAAGCCCTCCGTTGGAGAAATTGTTAGGGTGATACCCAATCACGTATGTGTTGTTGTAAATATGTTCAGAGAATTGGTTTTGGTGCGCGATACAAAAATAATTGATGTAATTAAGGTTGAAGCCCGTGGGATGCTAGTATAGCTTTTTTTAAATAGATTTTTACTTCTTTAGACTGATAGCCATCCAGCATTTTTTGATGAATATTGTATTGCCTCAACGAGATGTTGGATACGAGCTCCTTTCCGAAAGGGAAATAGCTCAGGCCCTTTCCCCATAATTGCATTTATATAGCCGTTAATCTCTATTGCCTTTAAATCATTGAAGCCGATTTGGTGCCCAGGTGCTACGCAAAAATTACCGTAGGGATAATGATCCGGTGCTGCTTCAATTTTTCTGAAGCCGCGCCGTCCTTCTTCATCTTTAAGAGAATAAAAGTAGAGCTCATTTAATCGCTCTTGGCTGAAAAAAAGGGCCCCTTCGGATCCATGAATTTCAAAATCATGTTGCATTTTACGACCAGTCGCTACCCAGTTACCTTCTATATAACCTGTTGCCCCACTCGAAAACCTTAAGAATGCCCTTCCAATGTCGTCTACTATGACGCTCTTTTTTTTGCCATCAATGCAAGGGCGTTCAGCAATTACATTAACGCAATCACCCATTACCTCCACAATTTCTCCCAAAAGAAATTCCGCTGTAGCTAGCGCGTGACTACCCAAATCAGCAAGGGCTCCCCCACCAGCAGTTTCATGGCGAAATGTAAATGGGTCGCTGGCATTTGTCATATAGTCTTCTGCGTGGATACCGCGGTAGGACCGAATTTCACCAAGTTCACCACTGGCTATCATTTCTTTAGCGAGCCGCATCATTGGATTGCATAGATAGTTAAACCCGACTTGAGTTTTCACACTCTTTTTTTCTGCAGCGTCCGCCATTTCCGTTGCATCTGAGATCATTGGTGCCAAAGGCTTTTCGCAATATACATGCTTCCCAGCGGAGATGGCTTCGAGTGCCATCTTTTTGTGGAGTGCATTTGGTGCGGTAATATCAACTATATCAATTTCAGAGTTCTGAATTATGTCACGCCAGTCATCTGTTGAGTTGGCGAAGCCAAACTCATTTGCAGCAGCTTCTGCGGTTCTTTTGTCTATATCTGCTAAAGTATGAAATTTTAAATTTGCAGGCAGGTTAAATACTTTTTGGGCCGTGGCGAAACCAAAAACATGTGCTTTCCCCATGAAGCCTGAGCCTATAAGTCCTATTGAGAGTGTTGGCTTGCTTGTCATAGTAAGGCTTCTTTATTAACTATTAAATTTGGGTTTATTGTTCCTTTAAGATAATTGATTGCATTATCAATACATGCCAAAGCCATGCGTTCGCTTGCTTTATCTGTCAGCCCAGCAATATGTGGCGACAATAGGGTATCATCGCGATTGCAAAGTTCGAGTTTAGAAGATGGGGGCTCCTGTTCAAATACATCAAGACCAACGGCGTGAACCTGTCCTGAATTAAGAGCATTTAACAGAGCCTTCTCGTCAATGACGCCTCCCCTTGAGGTGTTGGCAATTATCATGCCTGGCTTCATATGAGCAAATGCGGTCTCGCTTATTAGTGGTTTTTCACTTTTAGGAACATGGAGTGACAAACAGTCTGCCCACGATAATCCTTGATATAAATCTGTGGCCCTTATGACATCTTTGTGCGGCCATTTATCCGTGACTATATATGGATCATAAGCGCGCACGTTCATATTAAATGCTTTGGCCATTTGCGCTAATTTTTGACCCGCTCGACCAAACCCAACTATCAATAGATTACTTCCTGAAATTTCCCGTTGCTCAAGTTGATTTCGCCAATTCCATTTAGAGGGGTCCCGTACTGATCGATCGGCTCGAACAACATGTTTTGCGCATGCAAGTAGCTGCATCATGGCATGCTCAGCAACTGAAACAGAATTTACATCTCCAACAATTGTAAGAGCAATCTTGCGTGAATTAAGCGCCTGTAAATCTATGGCATCGTATCCAACACCGTGACGAGATACGACTTTTAGGTTTGAAGCGTTATTTAAGGTTTCTGATGAGAGTGGTTGAGTTCGTATTACGAGAGCATCTGCATCTGATATTAAACTTGAGTAGGAGTTTTCTGAAATATCCTCTATGTACGTTACTGAATATCCCTCTTTTTTTAATTCAAAAATTCGGTTCACTCCTGTTGGATGTAGTTTGCCAGCAACAAGCAAGTGGGGCATCAGTAAACTCCGCCAGTGACTACAACATTTTCTTCACGCCCAGTTAGGTTTCGCCAAGTTGAAACTGATGCAGACGCTGCACTTGCAAGTAGTTTAGTATCCCCACCAATTGTAGTTAAGTTATAACCCCATCCGATAGCTTTTGAGGCGTATTCTGCAGTTCCGCAGTGAATACCGGCTATTATCTTGTGCGTATCACAAACACTGGCAACCCTTTTTATGAGAAAAACCATTTCATCTTCCATTCGATCAAGTCCGGGCGGCAGGCGGCCTTCCTGTGTTCCCAAAGTGAGGTCAGCAGGTCCAACATATATGCCATCTAAACCGGGTGTGGCTGCAATCGACTCTAGATTTTTCATTCCATTAGCGGTCTCGATCATTGCAAATGCCAATACTTCATCATTCGCATCAACCCCATAACTAGGAATAGCAACGGCTGCCCTTGTGGGTCCAAAACTGCGCTGACCCAAAGGAGGATAGCGCATGTATGATACAAATTCTGCTGCCTCCTTTGCGGTATTTATCATTGGACAAATAATGCCCATTGCACCAACATCTAAGGCCTTCATGATATAGCCTGGGTCACGCCAAGGTACGCGAGCCATAAGTGTTGCGCCTGAGGATTGCATCGCCTGAAACATTGGTAAGACATGGGAATAATCCAACGCACCGTGTTGAATATCAACGGTTACACTATCATAGCCCTGTGACGCCATGATTTCTGCAGTGAACGAATTTCCAATAGAACACCAAGCGTTAAGAATTGGTTTGCCGCTAGACCATAAGCCTTTTAATTTATTTTTTTGCATTTGCTATACCCAGATTATTGTTTAAATCCACAGTTTAATGTTTCAATTGCATTAGTAATACTTTGTCAATATGCATAGCCCGACGCGCGTAAAATTAAATGCTAGAGGTTAAAATGACTGGGAAAACCGTAAAGCTGACAGTAGGTCAGGCAATCGTACGATATTTAATTAATCAGTACACAATAATAGACGGGGAACGTCATCAGTTATTTGCTGGAGTATTTGGTATTTTTGGTCATGGTAATGTTACCTGTCTGTCAGAGGCCCTTGAGCAAGTTCAGGATCGTTTGCCTACATGGCGGGGTCAAAACGAGCAATCCATGGCTTTAGCTGCAATTGGATATGCCAAGGCCAAACTTCGCCGTCAAATTATGATTGCAACAACTTCGGTTGGGCCGGGTGCCACTAATATGGTTACTGCGGCAGGGGTGGCGCATTCAAATCGGCTGCCTGTTCTGCTTTTATCTGGGGACACTTATAATAACCGCTTGCCAGATCCAGTTTTGCAGCAAGTAGAGCATTTTGGCGAACCTTCGACGACAGTGAATGATAGTTTTCGATCTGTATCGCGTTTTTGGGACAGGATCACTCATCCTGCTCAAATACTTTCTTCATTGCCACAGGCCGTTGCTACGATGATGGATCCGGCAGATTGTGGACCGGCTTTTATTGGATTGCCACAAGACGTTCAGGAAATAGCTTATGATTATCCAGTTGAATTTTTCAATGAAACCACTTGGAGAATACCACGAAGCAGACCTGACCTTCAGCAGGTTGATGAAGCAGTAAAGATATTAAAAACTGCAAAAAAACCGCTTATTATATCTGGTGGTGGAGTGCGATACTCTGGTGCTGTGGAAGCGCTAGTAAAATTTTCTGAAGATAGGATGATACCAGTTGTAGAAACGATTGCTGGAAAAGGAGCATTCGTCCATGACCATCCTTTTTACGTTGGAGCAATAGGTATTGAGGGAACTGACGCAGCTAAAGAGTTAGCAGAAAATGCAGATGTGATCATTGCGGTAGGAACTCGGCTTCAAGACTTTACTACAGGATCTTGGACCACTTTTCGATATGATGCTAAGTTTATAAACATAAACACTGCCCGCTTTGATGCAAAGAAACATTTTTCAAATCCAATTGTTGGTGATGCTTTAGAATGCTTGAATGAACTTAATTCAAGAATGGAAGACTGGGTGTGCGATACAAACCGCATCGAAGAAGCTCGCAAGCTTTATGCAAATTGGAATGAAATGATAGACAAAGGGCAGGCACCAACAAATGCATCGGTTCCTAGTTATGCTCAGGTTATAGCAGTTGTAAATAAGCATGCAAAACCACAGGATACTATGGTGACCGCAGCTGGTGGACTTCCGGGAGAGACTATTAAAAATTGGCGGGTAAAAGCTCCAAATACTTTTGACTGTGAATTTGGGTTTTCATGTATGGGGTATGAAATAGCTGGAGCCTGGGGACATGCTATGGCAAAAAATGGCGAGGGTGTGCCAATTGTAATGGTAGGTGACGGATCATACATGATGATGAACTCAGATATTTATTCATCAGTTTTATCTGGTCATAAAATAATTGTTATTGTCTGTGACAATGGTGGCTTTGCTGTAATAAATAGATTGCAAACAGGTTTGGGTGTTCCTGGTTTCAATAATTTACTCAAAGATTCACGCATAAGAAATAAGGAAAATCCTCCACATGTTGATTTTGCTAAACATGCTGAGGCAATGGGTGCTTTGGCCAGGCATTGTGAGAGCCTTTCTGACTTAGAAAATGCGATGGACTGGGCCCAAACGACAGATAGAACGACTGTAATTTCGATAAATTCGGATGCTTACTCATGGACCCCTGGTGGAGCTGATTGGTACGTTGGGGTTCCGGAAATAAATGATCGACAAAGCATAAGGGATGCTCGAGAGGGACAAGAGGCGTTCCGTAAAAAACAACGGCAAGGTATTTAACGAAATAAAAACTACTTGATTAGCTATGGGCATGAGGAATTTATGATAGAAAAATTTGATGAGACTACAGCTCTTTTATTAGTTGATGTTCAGAAAGGCGTTAACGAAGTAAAATATTATGGTGGACCATCAGGGAAAAGAAATAATCATAGTGCAGAGGAAAATATGCGATGTCTCTTGGCTGAGTGGAGGAGGCTCGGAAAGCGCGTGGCATTTACTAGGCATAATTCGCGCGAGATCAACTCACCTTTAAAGTTGGAGCTGGAGACAGGAAATCAAATTGAGGGTCTTGAAATAAATGGCCCAGATATTGTGGTCGAAAAGGATGTAAATAGCGGCTTTATTGGGACTTCACTGGAACTTGAGCTGCGGCGAAGTGGAATTAATCGTCTTGTGGTCATGGGGTTTTATACTAATTATTGTATTGAAACCACTGTTCGCATGGCTGGGAATTTAGGGTTTGATACCTACTTGGTTCATGATGCCTGCGCTGCCGTTAATACTTTGGGACATGATGGCAAATATTATGAACCTGACTTGGTTCACAACATGTCAATTGCAAGTTTGCATGGAGAATTCTGTACCGCTATATCTAAAGCAGTAGCGATGAGGCTTTGCTTAGAGAATTGCGTAGACCTAGAGCGCGTCCAAGGAAACGAATGAAATTTGGTGTCGCTTCAATGACTGCACCTCTTAAAGAGGTCGCACTTCGACGCCCAGGAAATTCTCTAATAAAGGCTGATCCAAAGGCTTGGAACTACAGTAAACACTTTAATCCAAGTGAAATTGAGAATGAATACGAAAGCTTTGTTCTCGCACTACAAAACTTCGGCGTAAATATTCATTGGATTTTGGGAGACGACCTGGGGAATGCAGACGCTGTATTTGCCTATGATGCATCTTTGATGACTCCTCGAGGTGTAATTTTAATGTCTCTTGGGAAAGAAAAAAGGTGGGGTGAAGAAGGTCTTCACAAAAGTTTTTATAGTAGCAACGGCATAACAATCATTGGGCAAGTTGAAGCTCCCGGTACGGCAGAAGCTGGTGATACACTTTGGCTTGATGAAACTACCGCAGTAATTGGTAAAGGTTTTAGGACAAATGATTTGGGTGCAGAACAAATCAAAAGTATTTTAAATGCGATAGGTATTGAATGCTATATTTTTGACTTACCTTTTTACCAAGGTAAAAGTGCGTGCTTACACTTAATGTCACTAATTAGCATGGTCGATACTAAAACAGCCCTCGTTTACGAAACATTACTTCCTGTAGGTTTGTGGAAGCTCTTAAATGAAAAGAACATCAATATTATTTCTGCACCGGAGAATGAGTTTTATGAAAGCGACACGTTAAGCACTAACGTGTTGGCTTTAGCTCCTGGTGAATGTTTGATGCTAGACAATCTTCCTGAAACCAAAAAAGTCTTAAGAAATGCTGATATAAAAGTTACTACGTTTCAAGCACCGGCACTTTGCATTGGGTGTGAAGGTGGTCCCACGTGTCTTACGAGGCCTTTATTCCGTGATGCTGATGCTTAGATATACATTGAAATGCTTCGGTGAGACTGCACAAAAGAAAGTCTGTAAAATTATAGTGTAGATCAAAGTAAATGTTCAAAAATTGGGCAGCTTAAAATCTAATCTCGAAGATGATTTTTTGAAGAAACAGGCTAAGTTTTAAGAAGTTCCAAAATTAGATTTTCATCCAGAACAACATGGGTTGCGTGACCACCCATAAGTGCCGCTTTAACTGCGTGCAGTTTTTTTTCTCCAGATG
>NZZM01000023.1 GCA_002698705.1 Formosa sp.
GAGACTCGAACTCTCACACCTTGCGGCACTAGATCCTAAGTCTAGCGTGTCTACCAATTCCACCACGCCCGCTCATCATATTTATAGGGTCGCAAATATAAACAATAGTTTATAAATTCAAACTGAACCATAGAAAATTATTTGTGGTCATTTCGTAATTTTGAAAAAAAATAAAACCCCATGAAAGGACTTAAAACTTATGTTGAAACACACAAGAATCGATTTTTAGACGAACTTATTTCGTTGCTGAGATTACCCTCAGTTAGTGCCGATTCAGCTTACAAAAAAGACACCATTGTCACGGCAAAATTTGTAGCCAACAGCCTAAAAGATGTAGGTTGCGACCTTGTAGAAATTTGTGAAACCGCTGGCTATCCAATCGTCTATGGAGAAAAGATCATCGATTCCAAATTACCAACCATATTGGTTTATGGGCATTACGACGTCCAGCCACCAGATCCTATAGAACTGTGGGACTCCCCCCCTTTTGAACCTGTAATTAAAAAGACTGAATTACATCCGGAAGGTGCCATTTTTGCACGTGGTGCCTGTGATGACAAAGGCCAAATGTATATGCATGTCAAAGCCTTGGAATTTATGACCTCAACCAATCAACTGCCCTGTAATGTGAAATTTATGATTGAGGGGGAAGAAGAAGTCGGTAGTGATAATTTAGGGCTTTTTGTAAAAGAAAATGCCAAAAAATTAGCCAACGATGTGATCCTAATCTCAGATACAGGCATGATTTCAAAAGACACCCCATCAATTACAACTGGACTTAGAGGTTTGAGCTATGTAGAGGTTGAAGTAACAGGTCCAAACCGAGATTTACACTCTGGAATTTATGGAGGTGCAGTGGCCAATCCTATCAATATTTTATCAAAAATGATTGCCTCCCTACACGATGATAATAACCGGATTACCATTCCTGGGTTTTACGACAAGGTACAAGAACTGACAAATGAAGAACGTAGCGCTATGGCTGAGGCCCCTTTTTCATTAGAGGCCTACAAGGAGTCCCTTGGAATTGAAGCCGTCTTTGGCGAAAAAGGCTATACCACCAATGAGAGAAACGCTATTCGTCCCACTTTAGATGTCAACGGTATTTGGGGCGGCTATACTGGAGAAGGCGCAAAAACTGTGATTGCAAGCAAGGCCTCAGCCAAGATATCTATGCGCCTGGTACCCAACCAAGACCATCATGAAATCACCAAACTATTTCAAACTCATTTTGAAAATATTGCACCCAAAGGCGTTTTTGTAAAAGTGACCCCCCACCACGGTGGTCAGAGCTACGTAACCCCCATTGACAATACAGGCTATCGCGCAGCAGCCAGAGCCTACGAAGCCACCTTTGGAAAAACACCCATCCCTCAGCGCGGTGGTGGCAGTATTCCAATTGTAGCCCTGTTTGAAGAAATTTTAAAGAGTAAAACCATTATGATGGGCTTTGGCTTAGATAGTGATGCCATCCACTCCCCAAATGAACATTATGGTATTTTTAATTATTTGAAAGGAATCGAAACCATTCCTCTCTTTTATAAATATTTTGTGGATTTATCTCAAAAAAACAACTCGTTATAAATCGTTCTTTAGTTGATCTCGTTGTTTTTTAGACATGTTTTTAAGTACCATGTCATAACTTTGAGAAATCAGTTCAAGAAGAAATTCTTTAGAAACTTCGTTTTTATTTAAATATATGGTATTCCAATGTTTCTTATTGGCATGAAAGCCAGGTTTTATGCAATGGTATTGTTCTCTAATTTCTAAGGCATAATCGGGATCGCATTTTAGGGTAATTGAGGGGGCACCAGCCTCCCATTTGGACAAAGGACAAAGGGCAAAAATTTTACCCAAGACTTTAAACACCAAAGTATCTTTATTAAAAGGAAATGATTCTGTTGCTTTTGACTGCTGCAAGCAGAAACTACGGATAATATCTAGTGTTACTAGGGTCAAAATTCAATCGAAAAGTTTGTACAGAACAGGCTTACTTGGAGAGGCATCATTTTGGAAAGGGGCAACGAGTAAATTTAAAATATACTTGCCGTCTTTGACCGCATTCGGAACATAGATAAGTTCGGTGATGGTCGCCTCTGTTCGGATGGCACCATGAACGTCCCAAAATGCTTTATGAGCTAAAAGTTTACCATTGTCTTTTTCTTTATCGACACTTGGCAAATCAATTAATAAATGCTTGACCCCTTTATTTCTTAGGTAAATCGCCGCTGCTTCCGATAAAAATGGCGGATTGGTGTTGTTATATTGTCTACTGAGCTTCTCTTTGGTATTGGGTAAAGTACGAATGACCACGGCTTCTCTTTTTTTATTACCAATCGCATATCTCAGTTGTTTTTCGGATATGATCAAATCTTCATCTCTAGTTTCAGGGACTACTGTGATAACCTCGCTGACAAATAGAAATTGTTTTAAGCACGAATTGATACTGTAGGTTTCTTCCGTGATATGTCCGACACATTCAGTATGAGTACCGTGCGCATGGGGATTAAATTCAATAGAATTGAAATTAACGGGAGCCCCACTTTTAACACTGCCGATCCAATTTTTAATTGTCGCAGGATAAATTTTGGGCGGAGGTAAATACCATGCATTTACATTATCTTTTGATGATCTTAAAGGAATTGAAATGTCAATAGGTTGGTCCACATAGATAGTGTAGGTTCTGCTGTTGGCATGAATAATAGCTTTCATATGCAATGGGTTTCGATAAAATTACTAAAAATTTAAACGATGAATAAATTAGAGGCAATACCATCACTTAAAAACTGTCCTTTTGGAGTCATTTTCAAATGAGCATCTTCAATTTTAAGGGTTTTAGATGACAAATAGGCTTGGGCATTTTTTAGCAGGCTTTTTTGAACCCCCAATCCAAATTCTTCCTCGATCCGTTTGAGTGAAATACCCCACATGGTACGTAGTCCTGTCATGATATATTCGTTAAAACGATTTTCAGGGGTGAGCAATTCTGATGTCAATGGCAATTCGTTTTTAGCAATTGTATTTGTGTATTTTTTGTTGTTGGATACATTCCAAGAGCGTTTTTGACCATCAAAAGAATGGGCAGATGGACCTATACCAAGGTAAGTATTTCCCAACCAATAGCTGCTATTATGTTTTGAAAAAAAACCTGGTTTTCCAAAACTACAAACCTCATAATGGGTAAATCCAGCCTTAGCGGTTGAAGTTACTAATATTTGAAAATGTTGGGCGGCAACAGAATCATCTAAAGGTGGCTGTTGAGCTGTTTTTATAAAATGCTCTAAGGCTGTTTTCGGTTCAACGGTTAAAGCATAGCAGGACAAATGGTTGGTTTTTAAATCAAAGGCGATTTGAAGATTTTCTTCCCAACGTGCATTGGACATTTCCGGCATACCGTACAATAAATCTATAGAAATATTGTCAAAATAACTCTGAGCTATTTTGAGACTTTCTTGGGCTTCTTTGGCCGTATGTGCTCTGTTCATCAATTTCAAATCAATATCAAAAAAAGATTGAACACCAATGCTGAGTCGGTTGATGGGTGTCACGGCCAATTGCTTTATCTTTTCAAGACTTAAATCGTCTGGATTGGCTTCCAATGTAATTTCCGCAGAAGGCAGAACTTGATAATTTGCCTTAATCAATTTAAAAATTGCTCCTAATTCATCATCGGTTAATATTGACGGAGTTCCACCTCCAAGATAAATAGATTTGATAGGCTCAGATTTCAACTCATTTGCTCTCATTTCGATTTCTAAACAAATCGACTTTAGAACTGCTAGTCTACTTTTATATGATGTAGAGAAATGGAAATTACAATAATAACAAGCTTTTTTGCAAAATGGGATATGTATGTAAAGTCCTGCCAAGTTTAAAATTATTTTTTAACTCTGTTCTTATTTTGCTTTACAAAGGAACTCCAACCTGAATAACTTTTCCCAGCGTTGATCTTTCCAGCATTGTAGAAGTGACAAACAGCAGCGGCAAGACCGTCTGTTGAATCTAAATTTTTAGGTAATTCTTTTAATTTTAATAAACTCTGCAGCATTTTTGCAACTTGTTCTTTACTTGCATTACCGTTCCCTGTAATTGACATTTTAATTTTTTTAGGAGAATATTCTGTAATAGGAATTTCCCTGGAAAGGCCAGCAGCCATTGCCACCCCTTGAGCACGCCCAAGCTTTAGCATACTTTGGACATTTTTTCCAAAAAACGGAGCTTCAATAGCTATTTCATCAGGCTTAAATGTATCTATTAATTCTATAGTCCTTTCAAAAATTAATTTTAGTTTTAAATAATGGTCATTATACTTTTTAAGCTGCAACTCATTTAATTGTAAAAATTTCATAGATTTCCCTTCTATCTTAATTAATCCAAAACCCATAATAGTGGTTCCAGGATCAATACCCAAAATTATTTTTTCAGTTTTCATTAATCAGTTTTTATAATGATGGGGAGTTGAAATAAAGCTTGTACATGTTGACTTCGTTTTATTGGGGGATATAGATTTGGCAGCTTGTGAAAGCTCTCATTTAAACTGTACTTGAGCAGGCTAGTTGTTGAATCACTAACAAGATTACTTTTCAAATTTTTAACTGAAATTTTTCCTGTTTTTGTTACCAATAGTTCTAGCAAAAACGTGTCTTTTGATGACATTAAAATAATGTCTTCAATTTCTTTTAGTTTATTATTAATATGTGACGTTATTGTACTTTCGAAACATTGTTTATTTGTTTTAAAATCAACCCCTTCATCACAAATTTCAAAACTTGGATATTGATCAAGCTCATCCCATTTAAAAGAATGTAATTCATTTTTTAATATTGATTTAGAATCTAATCTTTTCTTTTGAAAGAATTGACAAGAGCAAAATGATATTAAAAATAAAATGAGTGCGTACCGCATGAACTTTTTATGAAGCTTAAAATTACACTTTTAATTTTAACTTTAAAAGTTTAAAAATATGAGTGATTAACTGCCATTATTATCATAATTTTTTTTCTTAAGAATGTAAAAAAATAAAAGGCTCCATGCTAAGATTAATATCAAACCTCCAATGGGTGTAATAGGTCCAATAAAACTAAAATCAATTGAAGTTTGAGAGTTGGTAGCTAATAAGTAGATTGACACACAAAATAAAAATATCCCTGTAAGAGTTAAAATCAAAATATATTTTTTTTCTTTTTTATCCAAAAAAGGAATTAGACCTAAAAAAAAAAGAAAAAAAGAGTGATAAATTTGGTACTGTACCCCAGTCTGAAAACTTTCTAGAGATGACTTATTTAACAATGGGCGTAAGCTATGAGCCGAAAATGCACCTAAAATAACAGCAAATAGGCCAATGATTGTAGCAAACAAAAATATTTTCTTTTTCATTTTCATAATTTAGTAATTCATTTTATTAACTTACAAACAAATGTAAGAATTGATAATATAAGATGCGAACTATTTTGATTATTGGAGCAGGAAAATCTACAGCTTCACTTATAAAATACCTTCTTGATAAATCTAACTCTGAACATCTAAAAGTTCGGCTTGGAGATAAAAACAAATCAGCTGCTTTAAAACTCATTAATGGACATCCAAATGGTAGTGCTTTTGATTTTGATATTTTCAATATTAAGCAACGTGCTGATGAAATACAAAAAGCAGATATTGTAGTTTCAATGTTGCCTGCTAGATTTCATATTGAAGCTGCTAAAGATTGTTTGAAATTTGGGAAAAATATGATTACAGCTTCATATGTCAGTAAAGAAATGCAGAAGCTTAATAAAAATGTAGAAAAAAAAGGTCTTTTGTTTATTAATGAAATTGGTGTAGATCCAGGTATTGATCATATGAGCGCAATGCAAGTGATTGATCGAATTAAATCTAATGGAGGTAAAATGATTCTATTTGAGTCATTTACAGGTGGATTAGTTGCTCCTGAAAGTGATGATAATTTGTGGCAGTATAAATTCACATGGAACCCTAGGAATGTTGTTATTGCTGGTCAAGGGGGTGCCGCAAAATTTATCCAGGAGAAAAAATTTAAATATATCCCTTATAATCGATTGTTTCGAAGAACAGAATTTTTAGAAGTTGAAGGCTATGGTCGTTTTGAAGCCTATGCAAATCGAGATTCTTTAAAATATCAAAGTGTTTATGGTTTAGAAAAAATTGAAACACTGTACCGCGGAACTATACGTCGTGTTGGTTTTGGGAAGGCTTGGCAAATTTTTGTAAAATTAGGTATGACTGACGATAGTTATACAATAGAGGGTAGCGAAATAATGAGCAACAGAGATTTTATCAATTCATTTTTACCCTACAGCCCTTCTGACTCTGTTGAACTAAAGCTAAGACATCAGCTTAAAATAGACCAGGATGATATACTTTGGGATAAACTTGAAGAGCTAGATATTTTCAATTCGGAAAAAAAGATAGGAATTAAGAATGCCACTCCTGCTCAAATTTTACAGAAAATATTGTTGAACAAATGGACATTAAGCAATGAAGATAAAGACATGATTGTAATGTACCATAAATTTGGATATGAAAAAGGTGGCAAAAAATACCAAATAGATGCTACAATGGTTTGTAAAGGGGAGAATCAAACATATACGGCAATGGCAAAAACTGTAGGATTACCTGTGGCAATTGCAACTTTAAAAGTGTTAAATAATGAAATTAAACTAAAAGGTGTAAAAATACCTATTGAAAAATCTATATATAAACCGATTTTACAAGAATTAGAAGATTTTGGAATAATATTTAATGAAAAAAACGTAAAATACTTAGGATATAATAGCCTAAATGTATAATTTGGTTATAAATTGTAATTTTTTATGTCTAAAATAATTATTTTTACTTTAAAATAGACTAAAATGTCAAATATAACTATAGACGGAATCGATAAAATAATACTTCGTTCACTAATGAAGGATGCAAGAACTCCTGTTCTTGAAATATCCCGTAACGTTGGAATATCCGGAGCTGCAATTCACCAAAGACTCCGAAAATTAGAAAAATCTGGTCTTCTTTCAGGTTCAAAATTTGTAATCAACCCAAAAGCCATGGGGTATAAAACTATGGCATTTGTTGGTGTTTTCTTAGAAAAAGCAAAAAACAATAGTGATGCAGTTAGACAGCTAAAACGGATTCCTGAAGTTTTGGAATGCCACTACACGACAGGTGACTGGAGTATTCTTATAAAAGTTTTATGTAAAGACAATGAGCACTTAATGAGTGTTTTAAATAAGAACATTCAAGGTATTTCTGGAGTATCTAGAACTGAGACTTTTATTTCTTTGGACCAACAAATAGACAGGCAAATTAAAATTTAACGTCTGCCAAAAATTTGTAACGCCCAATATAAAAGAGTCGCTAAGGCTCCAAGTGCTGCTACTAAATAAGTACGAGCTGCCCATCGTAAAGCGTCTTCGGCATCTTTATATTCGTTGCGTGAGACGATATGTCTACTCTTTAACCAAGCTAATGCCCGATTACTCGCGTCGTATTCTACAGGAAGAGTAACAAAGCTAAAAAGAGTTGCAATGCCCATCATCAAAAAACCTGCAACAACAACTAAATAACCCATGCCCAATCCAGCACCAAAACCCAAAAAAATTCCTGAAAAAATAACTATGGTTGAGAATTTAGAAGCGATACTAACTACAGGCACCATAGCGGATCGCATTTGCAACCAACTATATGCTTTAGCGTGTTGAACAGCGTGACCACATTCATGAGAAGCGACCGCAGCCGCAGCAGCATTACGCTCATTGTAAACTGCTTCACTCAAATTGATAGTTCGATTTTTAGGATTATAATGATCGGTCAACTGACCTTTTATACAAACAACCTTTACATCTGAAATTCCATGATCAGATAACATCTTTTCTGCAATTTCGGAGCCTGACATACCGTTGCTTAAAATTGTTTTTGAATATTTGGCAAACTTGCGTTTTAAAGTTGAACTAACAGTCCAACTAAATAAAGTTATTATTGCAAGTAATAAATAGTAACCACTCATAATTTTTATTTTATGTAAATAAATTAATCAAAAATAAAGCCAATAATTAAAAAATGAAATTTTGTCAGCTTAAAATCCATAAAAGTTAGATATTCCAACCAAAAGCTTTAATAATCTCAGGATAAACGACCTTACCATTTAAAATATTCAAACCTTTACCTAAAGTTTTATCTTGTTCACAAGCAATTTCCCAACCATTATTGGCTAATTTAAGAACATAAGGCAGAGTAACATTTGTTAAAGCTAAAGTTGAAGTATAAGGAACTGCACCAGGCATATTGGCAACACAATAATGTACAATATCATCAATAATAAATATTGGATCTTCGTGAGTGGTAGGTCTTGTGGTTTCAATACACCCACCTTGATCAACCGCAACATCAATTAATACTGTGCCGGGTCGCATAAGCTTAAGCATATCCTTTGTAATTAATTTTGGGGCTTTAGCTCCTTTTAACAAAACTCCTCCAATTATTAAATCATGGTTTTTTATCCTTTGTTTGATATTATAGGCACTTGAAAATTCAGTAACCACATGATTAGGCATGACATCATTTACATAACGCAACTGATTCATATTGACGTCCATAATTGTAACATGCGCTCCTAATCCTGCTGCCATTTTAGCTGCTTGTATTCCAACAGTACCAGCACCCAATACTAGCACTTTCCCCGGTGGTACACCAGGGACACCCCCAAGTAAGACTCCTCGACCTTTAATTGGCTTTTCTAAATATTTAGCGCCTTGCTGAACAGCCATTCTTCCTGCTACTTCAGACATCGGTATTAGAAGTGGTAATGAACCATCTTCGTCTTCAACTGTCTCATAAGCTATGCAAATAGCATTGCTTTTAATCATTGCTTTTGTCAATACTTCACTTGAGGCAAAATGAAAATAAGTAAATATCACTTGTTTTGGCTTTATCAAAGCATATTCATCTTCTATTGGCTCTTTGACTTTAACAATCATATCACATATTGCATAAACCTCTTCAATAGAACTTAAAATATTAGCTCCAACAACTTTATAATCTGTATCTGTAAAACCACTACCAAAACCCGCATTTTCTTGGATATAGACAGAATGGCCAACCTTAATTAGTTCAAACACTCCAGCAGGTGTCACTCCTACCCGATTTTCATTATTTTTTATTTCTTTTGGAACTCCAATTTTCATATCTTATTTCAAATTTTAAATATTTTAAAATTAAACTAAATAATAAAAAATCCAAATTAAAAACTTGAGATTCATTATAATTATGAATTTAACAGCTTAACAACTTAAAATTAACTTAATTATAAAAATATAAACTTATTATTTACGAAACTTCAAGATAAATATTAAAATAATAAAGGCTAAAACCATTGTGATAGTATTAGCTAGAATCATGGACAAACTCTGCATATAAATACCGTAAACTAACCAACATACTATACCAAAAAAAAATAAGGAGAAGGTAGTCAAAGAAAAAGAAGAAACATCCTTGGATTTCCAAGTTTTATAAACTTGGGGGAAAAAAGAATAAGTCGTCAATGCAGCAGCTAATAATCCAATGCCTTCTATGTAATCAATTTCAACCAACAATATTTACGATTTTTCCTGGAACTACAATGACTTTTTTTGGAGTTACCCCTTCAAGTTGAGAAATTGTTTTTTTATTTCCAAGCACTCTATTTTCAATCTCTTCTTTACTTAAATTCAAGGGCAATTCTAAAGTAAAACGCATTTTTCCATTAAACGAAATTGGATAATTCTTCGTGCTTTCAACCAAATATTCAGGTTCAAAAATAGGAAATTCAACCCTAGATATAGAAGTATCGTGACCTAGTTTTGACCACAATTCTTCAGCAATATGAGGTGCATAAGGTGAAATTAAAACTAAAAGAGGCTCTAAAATAGAACGGCTTTTACATTTTTGGGCGCTTAATTCATTAACCGCAATCATAAAATTAGAAACAGAAGTATTGAAAGAAAATTGTTCGATGTCTTCCGTCACTTTTTTAATGGTTTTGTGGAGAATCTTAAGCGCTTCTTTTGACGGCACCTCTTCTGATACTATGAGAACTGATTCATTGATATATAGCTTCCATAATTTTTTTAGGAAACTAAAAACGCCTGTAATACCGGCGGTATTCCAAGGTTTGTACTGCTCTAAAGGGCCCAAAAACATTTCGTAAAGACGCAGAGCATCAGCACCATAATCTTCACATATCGTGTCAGGATTAACAACATTATATTTAGATTTAGACATTTTTTCTGCTTCGCGCTTCACTTTGAAACTTCCATCATCTGAATATTTAAATTCTGCAGAATCAAACTCTTTACGCCAGGCTTTAAAGGCAGAAATATCCATTTCGTCAGAAGGATTAATAAAAGTGATATCTACATGTATAAATTCAATATTTTCGTCTTTAATTTGATCTAGAGATATAAATGAGTTAGTTCCTTCAATTCGAGCAGCAAAAGCACTAGTACCTAAAATCATACCTTGATTGATGAGCTTTTTTGCAAATTCGTCAACTGGCAAATAACCTCTATCATATAGAAATTTTTGCCAAAAACGGGCATATAATAAATGTCCTGTAGCGTGTTCACTACCGCCAATATATAAATCTACTTGTTCCCAATAATTAAGTGCTTTTTGACTTGCGAACTCTTCACTATTTTTTGAATCCATATAACGGTTAAAATACCAAGAGCTTCCTGCCCAACCGGGCATAGTATTGAGCTCCAAAGGAAAAACCGTCTTATGATTAATTTCAGAATTACTGACTACCAAATTGTTTTGCGTATCCCAAGCCCAAACTTCTGCTCGTCCCAAAGGAGGATCACCAGCTTCAGTTGGTAAGTATTTTTCAACCTCTGGCAATGTTATTGGTAAATGTTCTAATGCTATCATATGAGGCATACCTTCCACATAGTAAACAGGAAAAGGTTCACCCCAATAACGTTGCCTAGAAAAAACGGCATCACGAAGTCGGTAATTTATTTTCCGAACTCCTTGACCTAAATCTTCCAAGGCCTCAATTACTGATTTTGTAGCGGATTTAAAATCTAATTCATTTAAAAAATTACTATTAACAATAACTGTTTTTAATTTATTAGTAAAGGCTGATTCTGATATATCAACATTCTTGAATATATTGGGAATCGGAATTTTAAAATGCTTAGCAAAATCATAATCTCGTTGATCGCCACAAGGTACCGCCATAACAGCACCTGTGCCGTATCCTGACAATACATAATCCCCAATCCATATAGGAATAAGTTGTTTAGTGAAAGGGTGTTCTACATAGGCACCCGTAAATACTCCTGTGATCATTTTAACATCCGCCATACGCTCCCTTTCACTGCGCCTAGAGGTAGCTAAAACATAAGCTGCAACAGCCGCTTTTTGCGACTCTATAGTAATGATTTCAACTAAGGGGTGTTCAGGCGCTAGGGTCATGAAAGAAACTCCAAAAATAGTATCAGGCCGAGTCGTGAAAACTTCAATACTTGTATCGTGACCTTTAATATTAAATGTGACTAAAGCACCAACAGATTTTCCAATCCAATTTCTTTGACTTTCTTTTATAGCATCACTCCAATCAATATTTTCTAAACCAGAAAGCAAGCGGTCTGCATAAGCTGAGATACGCATACTCCACTGAGTCATTTTTTTTCTTACAACTGGATAGCCTCCACGCTCGGAGACCCCATTAACAATTTCATCATTAGCCAAAACAGTTCCCATCTTGGGACACCAATTAACCTCTGATTCCGCTAGGTATGTGAGTCGATATTTTAATAATATTTCGTTTTGCTTTGTTTTAGAAAAAAGCTTCCAATCCTTTGCAGAAAAAAACTCTACATCTTCGTCACATGCTGCATTTATACTTTTATTACCATCATTTAAAAATAATCCAATAAGTTCAGAAATAGGTTTAGCTTTATTTTCTAGCCTGTCATACCAGGATTCAAACAACTGAACAAAAATCCATTGGGTCCATTTATAATAATCGGGAGAAGAAGTTCTAACTTCTCGATTCCAGTCCAGGGAAAATCCCATTTGATCTAATTGACGCCTGTAAGTTTTGATATTTATTTCTGTAGTTATAGCTGGATGCTGGCCAGTTTCAATAGCGTATTGCTCAGCTGGAAGTCCAAAACTATCGTAACCTTGTGGATGGAGCACATTAAATCCCTTATGGCGCTTGTAACGTGCATAAATATCTGAAGCTATATATCCCAATGGATGACCTACATGAAGTCCAGCGCCACTTGGATAGGGGAACATATCTAATATATAATATTTGGGCTTAGTAGAAGAGTTATTAGCTTTGAAAGTGTTATTTTGCACCCAATATTTTTGCCACTTAGTTTCAATTTCCTTGAAATTGTACTTCATAATTCCTACTTTATTGATTACAAATTTACATTTTATTTAAGGAAGTTTTATATTTTTACAAAAGCTAGATATCATATATGGGCTCATCATTCGAAAAACATCAAAAACGCCGTCTAATATCGTCTTATTTTTCTGTAGTGCTAAGTATTTCCTTGGTTTTATTCTTACTAGGCGCCCTTGGTATTTTAGTTGTCAATACTAAACTAATTTCAAATGAATTTAAAGAAAAAGTAATTCTGACTATTTACTTAGAAGATTCTACAAAACCTATAGAAATAAATCAATTAAAAAATAGTTTAAAACTAGCTGAATACGTAAAACAAACACAATATATATCAAAAGACGTAGCAGCTGATTTCATGAAATCAGAGTATGGAGAAGATTTTTTAGATGAAATTGGTTTCAACCCTCTAATGAACTCTTTGGAGATTAATCTTTTCGCGGATTATGTAACTGCTAAAAGACTTGACAGTATTTCTAAAAAAGCACTTGAGAAAAGTTTTGTGGAAGATGTAAAATATGATAGAGATTTGGTTTCATTAATGAATAAAAATATGCAGCGCTTGAGCTTTTGGATTTTAATTATTTGTGGAATTTTTACACTTATTGTTGTTTTACTAATTAATAGTTCTATTAGGCTAGCACTGTATTCAAAACGGTTTTCAATAAAGACAATGCAAATGGTAGGTGCTACTAAAAAATTTATTCGTAGACCATTTATATTTAATAACATACGCCTTGGTGCTTTAGGTGCTTTGCTAGCAATAGCAGCTAATTTAATATTACTTTATTATATAAATTTATCATTCCCTGAATTGAAGCTAACTCAACAACCATTAGTTCTTGGAATGGTATTCATAACTATTTTTATTGTTGGAATTTTCATAACTTGGATAAGCACATATTTTGCAACTCAAAGATTTCTAAACTTAAAAACAGACCAACTTTATTTTTAATTAACTAAATAAGAAATATTAAGTTATACTCTGTGAATCAATCAGCATGGGAGAAAAAAAGAGAAAACAGGCTAGAAAACAAAAAAATCTTTTTAGTAAAAAAAATTACCAGTGGATGTTTTTAGGCCTATTATTTATAAGCGTGGGGTTTATTATTATGTCAGGTGGAGGGTCTGATGACCCGAATGTGTTTAATGATGCCATTTTTAGCACAAAAAGAATTAGGGTAGCACCAACACTTATTCTAGTGGGCTTCGTTATAGAAGTTTATGCAATTTTACTTAATCCAAAAAAATAAATGGATAGTTTAGATAGTTTCATTCTTGGAATTATCCAAGGACTAACAGAATTTTTACCAGTATCTTCAAGTGGACACTTAGAAATTGGTAAGGCATTACTGGGAAACAAATCAATACCAAAAGACAGTATGATTTTTACAGTAGTACTTCATTTCGCTACTGCATTAAGTACTATAGTTGTGTTCAGAAAAGATATTTTTGAAATTTTTTCCGACTTATTGAAATTTGACTGGAATCATAACACTAAATTTATAATAAAAATCTTATTTTCAATGATCCCAGCAATTTTAATTGGACTTATTTTTGAGGTTCAGCTTGAAAGACTTTTTTCAGGTGAAATTATTTTAGTGGGTATCATGCTAATTGTTACATCATTACTTCTTGTTCTTGCAGACCGTGCTAAAAAAACCAATAAAAATGTTCAATACAAAAACTCTATAATTATAGGAATCTCCCAAGCTATTGCTATACTCCCGGGAATCTCAAGATCTGGAGCAACAATTTCAACTGCTGTGTTGCTAGGGATTGATAAAACTAAAGCAGCTAGATTTTCATTTTTAATGGTAATTCCATTAATTTTTGGTAAAATAATTAAAGATGTCTTTAGTGGCGAATTGATCTACGACAGTTCTGAATTTTCAAATATTTTTATTGGATTCTTATCAGCATTTATTTCAGGTGTATTTGCATGTACTTGGATGATTAAATTAGTTAAAAACAGTCAACTAAAATATTTTGCAATATACTGCGCACTAGCTGGTCTATTAGCTATTTTATTGTCATAAATTAGTTCATAATGAGTGGGGAAGACTTTAAAAACGGGAAACTTTTATTAATTGATAAGCCTTTAAAATGGACATCTTTTCAGGTTGTTAATAAGCTTCGTTGGCACATCCGAAAAGCCTTTGATATTGGAAAAATAAAAGTTGGTCACGCAGGGACTTTGGACCCTTTAGCTACAGGCTTGTTATTGATATGTACTGGAAAAAAAACTAAAGAAATTGGGTATTATCAAGGACAAAAAAAAGGGTATACAGGAACTCTAATTTTAGGAAGCTCAACTCCTTCATTCGATTTAGAAACAGAAATCGACAGAAGTTTTTCAACAAACCATATTACGGAATCTCTTATCAATGAAACCACTCGAAATTTTATCGGGGAAATAAAGCAATATCCTCCTATATTTTCAGCAATAAAAAAAGACGGTAAGCGCCTTTACCAATATGCAAGAGCTGGAAAAGAAGTAGATATTAAATCTAGACAAATTTCTGTTGATGAATTTAAAATTACTAATATTCGAGGTTTGGAAATTGATTTTAAAATTCAATGTAGTAAAGGCACTTACATTCGATCTTTAGTTAATGACTTTGGAAAAGCTTTAGATTCCGGAGCACATTTATCATCACTAAGACGTATAAATATTGGTAGATATTCTGTTAATGATGCAATTAAAATCAAGGATTTCACAGAAATCTATGAAAAAAGTGGAAATATTAAGATTTATAAGGAATAATTTCAAGCAAGCTTTTAATAACTTCTACTCTAGCTCGCATTTTTTTGTTGGCCTTTATAACAACCCATGGGGCATAGTTTGTGTCCGTTTTCTCAAACATTTTATTTTTATAATCTGTATAATTATCCCAAAACTTAAGAGCTAATTTATCTACAGCACTATATTTCCATTTTTTAAGAGGACTAGATTTAATATCATTAAAACGGCGTGCTTGTTCATCCTTGGATATCGAAAAGTAAAACTTAACCAATCGTATACCTGAATCTACTAGCATTTTTTCAAAATCATTAACTTGGCCCATGAAAATTGTATAATCTTTAACTGTACAAAATCCATTAACAGGCTCAACTACTGCTCGATTATACCAACTTCGGTCAAAGAAAGTAATTTGTCCACTTCTAGGTAAATTTTTCACATAACGTTGAAAATACCATTGGTTTTTTTCTTCAGAGGACGGTTTGGGTAGAGCAACCACATTAAACTCTCGAGGGTTTAGGTTCTGAGTAATTCTTCTTATAGCTCCTCCTTTTCCAGCTGCATCACGCCCTTCAAAAATAATAACAAGTTTCTCTCCCTCATTTTCAACCCACTGTTGAAGCTTAATGAGCTCCTCTTGCATTTTTTTAAGGGTGTTTTCATAATTTAAAATTTTTAAAGCTTTAACAGGTGTCATATCTTTATCCTTTAAAAAAAGTTTAAGACCACGCCTAGAATTTAATTTTTTTAAATTTTTTGCTTCTAAATTCTTCATTATCTTTTAATTTTTTCTATGTCTTTACTATAACGCTGCGCAACATTAGGGTCAGAAAGAATTGTAGTTTTAGAACTATTTTTTGTAAAATATTCAAATTGAGAAAGAACATATTTAATACTTTGTAAACGTGCTTCTTTTTTATTATTTGTTTTAATTATAATCCAAGGGCTGAAAGAGGTGTGGGTTTTAAAAAACATTTTTTCCTTGTAATTAGTATATAAATCCCACCTTTTTTGCCCCTCTTTATCAACTGGGCTAAATTTCCACTGTTTTAGTGGATTTGCTAATCTTGAATTGAAACGCTTAAGTTGCTCTTCTTTAGAAATTGAAAACCAAAATTTTATAATAATTATACCATCGTCAAACAACATTTGTTCGAATTCGGGTACTTGAATCATATATTTATTATATTCATCGTCATTACAGAAACCCATAACAGGCTCCACTACTGCACGATTATACCAACTACGGTCAAAAAAAACAAGTTCACCAGGTACGGGAAGTTCTTTAATGTAACGTCTGAAATACCATTGCCCTTTCTCTGATTCCGTTGGTTTTGTTAAAGCAACTACACGCATTGATCTAGGGTTTAAATGCTCTGTAAAGCGCCGAATTGCACCTCCTTTTCCAGCTGCATCTCTGCCTTCAAAAATTATACAGACACGCTTTTTATGTTTTGCAACCCATTGCTGTAGATTTACCAACTCTGTTTGGAGTTTCAATAATTCTATATCGTATTGATAACCCTTTAAGGTCTTTTTATATTTTTTTGTGCCTAATTTTGACTTAAGAGTGTTAATAAATTCTTCACTATTAGCAAAATTTTCAAAATCAGATAGGTTTAAGCTAGACATATATAAACTTTTTAATTAAAAAGTTTGAGCTTAGAATGGGAGATCGTCTGGTTCTTCAGCTTTTAAGTCTTTAGCAGGCTCAAAAGCTTCCATTGGGGGAACAGGTGGAGTCGATTGAATAGAATTTTGCTGTAGAGCGTCAATACGCCAGCCTTGAATTGAATTAAAATGTTTAATTTCTCCTTCAGGGTTTTTCCATTCTCGNCCTCTTAANTTAATCCCAACCNTTACGGAGTGGCCAACTTGAAAAGTATTCAAAAGTTCTGTTTTGTCCTGAACAAAATCGATTGACAGGTGTTGGGGATATTGCTCTTCAGTNGTTACAACCAGTTCTCNTTTTCTAAATCCTTTAGCTCCAACAGTTTGTGTTTCGCCAATAAATTTTATTTTTCCTTGTACTTCCATATTTTTCTATTTTATTATTTTAANAATATACACCAAGCATTATGAACTTCATTTTTAAGTATATGATTCTTAGCACTAAGATGTATATCTTCAATTGTTTTTAANTTATTCTTGAGGACTTCACGCTCTGGACAGTTCCAAAATGCATCAATATCTTGTTGNTTAGGAATAATTTGGACATTTGCTAGAATTCCCAAATCATTNCCTGTGAGTATAGAACTATTACGTACTTTGNGCGGCAACATATCTACNCCNATGCCTAAGGTTCTGAGTGGTTTAGGAATTTCTAAAAATCCTTCCTTAGNNCGAATATAATAACTTCCACCTCCACGTGCAACCAAATCTAATTTTTCTTGGTCAATNGTTTTAGTATCCATCATTACAGANTTTGAAACATGTATTTTTATGACTTCACAAATAACCAAATTACCAGCACCCCTACCAGTTCCTAAAGGCTTNATTTCATTTACTATACATTCCATTTGAATTGGTGATTCAGCAACACGAAATGGTTTTATTAAATCAGATTTCAACATTGTAAACCCAGCTTTATCAAATTCGTTAACTCCTTTTGGATACTCCGAACTNCTTAAAGACATTTGTTGAATAATATCGTAAGATACTACGTTAATAACAACCTCTTTTGTTTCCTTGACATTACCTAAAGTATGTTTAGTAGTATTATCACGAACTCGTCTTGATGGAGAGAAAATTAAGATCGGAGGATTTGTACTNAAAATATTATAAAAACTAAAGGGTGATAAATTAGGATTTCCTTTTGANTCAATAGTACTTGCTAAAGAAATAGGTCTTGGAGCTACTGAACTGGATAGTAAATCNTGCAGCTGCGGGATAGTACAATNTTNTGGCAAAAAAGAAGTCATAAATATAAATATAANACAAAAGTAGTAAATAAGTTTAGGCTTCGGAAGCNAATTTTAAAACAATAAAATTCACATAAATGCATTATATTTATTTTGTAAACAATNAAAACAATGAAAATCTCCTCAAATCGAAGCTTACTAAATTGGATTCTTATTTCATTATCATTTTTGATAGTTTCTTTGATTTTATGGAACACTTACCAACTTTTTCAAAAATTTAAAGANGAAGAGCGTATCAAGATGGAAAACTTTTCCAATGCACAGATTGAGCTTAGTAAAACATTGAATTTAAATGGAAACATAAGTGATTTACCNCTNAAAATAATTCAAAGNAACACTACAACCCCCATGATNATAGAGGACTCTAATGGTAATTTTCAGTCCAAAAATATCGAAATAGAAGCAGAAGATGGTCAGNTATACTTAAANCTACTNAGTAAAATNTATGCTAAGGAGAATATNCCTCTAAAAGTTATTTATGAAGGAGAAGTGCTGTCNACNTTATATTATGGAGACTCTGTTTTACTTAACAAATTAAAATATTATCCTCTAGCGCTAGCTCTCATNATACTACTTTTCNTGGGATTGATCTATTTTTTTTACAAAAGTTCTCGAACTGCTTCTCAAAATAAACTATGGACAGCTATNGCTAAAGAAACAGCNCATCAAATTGGTACNCCATTATCATCACTTATNGGCTGGAGTGAATTACTTAAAAATGAAAATNTAAATTCAAATTATATTGAANAAATAAATAATGATATAAAACGATTAGAAACCATTACNGAGCGTTTTAGTAAAATNGGTTCTCTTCCACAACTNATNCCTGCTGATATTATAAAAATNACAAAAAAAGCAATCCTTTATTTACAATCACGTACCAGTTCNTTAATCGATTTTGAAATTGAACTTCCTAAAGTCTCGTGCTCAGCTCTTTTGAGCGAAGAGCTNTACAGTTGGACCATTGAAAATTTAGTTAAAAATGGAATAGATGCTATGGGAGGAAAAGGTAAGATAAAAATACTAATATATTTTAATCAGGAATTAGTTTTTNTAGAAATTTCAGATTCNGGTAAAGGTCTCGCTAAAAATNAATTTAGAAGTATTTTTGAAACAGGCTANACAACAAAAAAAAGAGGTTGGGGGTTAGGCTTATCACTCTCAAAGCGNATTATAGAACAATATCACAAGGGAGAAATTAGAGTTTTAAAATCTGAAATCGGTAAAGGTAGTACTATGCAAATTAGCTTAAAAAAGATTACAGATANCTAGAAATTATTTTAGCTGTTTGCTTAAAATCCTCAATTGATTGNTNTTGTGCTTTATTAATAAATTGGGCATCTTTTATTTCTTCTAAAGGAATTAAATGTACATGTACATGTGGAACTTCAAGTCCAATAACAGTCATCCCTACACGTTTACAGGGTATTGCCTTTTCAATAGCTAAAGCAACACTTCTTGAAAACATCATTAGTCTTTGATATGTCAATTGATCCAAATCAAAAATTTTATCAACCTCTTTTTTNGGAATGCAAAGGGTATGTCCTTTGGTATTGGGATTAATATCCAAAAATGCTAAAAACTCTTCTGTCTCGGCTACCTTGTAACAAGGAATATTACCAGAAACGATTTTTGAAAATATAGAAGNCATATTATGATTTATCTTGAAATTTCTAAAACTTCAAATTTTATAACACCATTNGGAACTTGAATTTCAGCAATATCTCCCACGCATTTACCTAAAAGTCCTTTACCAATAGGTGAATTAACAGATATTTTACCGGCGGCTAAATCAGCTTCACCATCTGCGACCAAAAGGTAAGAAAGTTCCACGCCANTGGTTTGGTTTTTTATTTTAACGTTGGATAAGACCAAAGCCTTNGANTTATCCAATTGAGATTCATCAATTAAACGAGCTCCTGAAAGAGTTTCCTCTAATTTAGAAATACGCATTTCTAACATCCCTTGGGCTTCTTTTGCNGCATCATATTCCGCATTTTCACTTAAATCACCTTTATCTCGAGCTTCAGCAATAGCCCTAGAAGCTTTAACGCGTTCAACATCTTTAAGTTTTTGCAGTTCAACTCGTAATTTTTTGAGGCCTTCTGCAGTATAATAAGATACATTACTCATCATAAATATTTTAAATTATATTCAATTTTTGTGGGTTATTCCTGAGGAACTATTAAAACACAAAAGATCTCGTTTACACGAGACCATGGGCTAAATATACAAAATATTTAATATCTGTTATTTTTTGTTGTATTTTGGATACTTGATTATTCAANAATATTCTTAAATGAAAAACCTAACTTTTTTATCGAAATCNGANNATATTAAAGTATTCATATTACCTNTTTTGTGCTTTNTAACNCTGAGNTGTTCAAAATCTGAAAACTATGACGTCAACTGTAACTACCTATTAAATGTTGGGATTNTAACCAGTTTAAATTTAAACTTAGCTCAATACAATCAATTGAATTTTACAAGCAATCCCGTATATGTGCCAAATGAAGGTAACGGTGGACTCTTTGTTAATAATACTGGAACAGGTTATGTAGCTTTTGATGCTGCTGATCCTAACATTCCATTTGGCGAATGTTCAATATTAATTATTGAGGGGATTGAAGCTGTGAGTTCTGTTGAATGTCAGGTGACAAATCGCTATAATTTAATAACGGGACAACCTATGCAAAATCCTGAACTGCGCTGCAGCCTTAAACCTTATTTTATAGAACGTATTGGGAGCGAATTATTTATTTCAAACTAAACAGACCTTTGATTAATATCAATAAAAAGACCGTGCTTTTAAAAGCACGGTCTTTATGATTTTCTAAATAACTCTAAAATGTTAAAGTTACACCTGCTAAAAAGTTGCGTGTGGCTTGCGGATAATAGCCTTGAACTTCTGAAACTGTGGGGGCACTCCAAGTATCCAAATAAGTATAGCCTCTATCTACATATTCAAGATCTAAAAGATTATTAACCATACCTGTAAAGACAATTGATTTAAAAATAGTTTCAAATGGTACGGTATAGCTAAAATTTAAGTCCATTACAAAATAGCTATCTAATTTGGAAGCTTCCGTATCCGTATTACTCATGTACTGTTCACCGACATATTTTCCTATCAAAGCAGCTCTGAATTTAGAATTAGGAGAATATTCAAATACGTGTGTGGTAATCAAATCAGGTGAAAATGCAATATTAGTATCTCCTAAATTTTGTAAACTACCATCGCGATCTATAGTTAAGTCTTGAATCTTATTTCTACTTACAGCCAAATTAGAATTCAAAGAAAATTGATCGCTCAAAAATAGCGTTGCATCCAATTCTAAACCAAGACGGTAACTTTTATCTACATTTTCACGTAAATACTCCCCTACATCATCTAAAACCCCTGTTAATACAAGTTGGTTNTTGTATTGCATATAATAACCATTAGCATTGAGTCGAAAGCGCTCACCTGTATAACGCCAACCTAGTTCAAAATCGTTGAGCTCTTCGTGTGTTAAATCTGCAGCATTGCTTTCAAAATCGTTTCTGTTGGGCTCTCTGTTGGCACGTGCAAAGGAAGCATATATGCTATTGTTATTATTTAAACTGTAGGTAAATCCGATTTTAGGGTTAAAGAAGTTGAAATCTGTATCCACATCAATAGGTGTTCTGGAAGAGGTAAGCCCGACGGTTTTATAATTTACGAATCTAGCTTGAAAATCTAAAAAAGCTTGTAGTTTTTTAGACATTCTAAAAGTGGTCTTTGAAAAAATACTAAAATCCGACTTGTCAGAAATACTCAGGTAATAACGGTCTTTAATAGCTGTTTCCGCTACAAGATCGCTACCCCATATAACTTCTCCATAGTGGTCATTGGTGTAATCACTGTAAGAAATACCCGATATAATCTCAAGAACATTTTTCTCATAAGTAGCGCTTGCATTGACCACATAAAAGTCATTGTCCAACCAACGGCGAACAATCACATCACTGCCATCATTAATAAGGTTATTATAATCCGCTGCGTCTCTATCATCTTTAAATTGCTCAAAATAACCTTTGCCTCGAGTGTAATTCAAGCCAATATTGGTTGCCCAATTAGAGTTTAAAGTTTCGTTCCAATGCAGCTGATAGTGGTCTTGCCAATAGTTGTCTGTTTCATTCTCATAGGTATATGGATTTTGGGTACGGTCTTCTTCTAATTGGCTTTTATCCAAACCATACCAAGATTGATAGGTTTTTTCCTTACCAGAAAAAGTAATCGCCTTAACAATAGTATTATCATCCACATAATTCCCTTGAAGATAGTAAGACTTCCGGTCTGAGAAGGCACGATCGACATAGCCATCGGAATAAATTTTAGACAAACGTCCAGAAAACTCAAAATGATCGTTCAACAAGCCTGTAGTAAATTTCACTGTATTTTTTTGGGTACCATAAGAACCAAAAGAGTTGGAAATCTCACCACCAGCTTCTTGTGAGATGGCATCTGTTAAAATATTCAAACTGGCCCCAAAAGCAGCTGATCCATTGGTAGAAGTCCCAACCCCGCGTTGGAGTTGTAAACTCTCAACTGAAGAAGCAAAATCCCCAAGATTAACCCAAAAAGTCCCTTGACTCTCGGCATCATTATAAGGAATACCATTAATTGTCACATTGACTCGAGTGGCATCGGACCCACGTACCCTTAAATAGGTATAACCAATACCTGCGCCTGCATCAGAAGAGGATACCACAGAGGGAAGGTAATTTAAAAGTACTGGAATGTCTTGTCCTAAATTTCGCTTTTCAATGTCTTTTTTACTGACATTGGAATGTGTAATTGGTGCGTTTGGTTTTACTCTTACCGCTTTGACCAAAACCTCATCGAGATTTTGTATTGCGGTTGAATCTGTTTTTATTGGATTGTCTTGTGCTAAAAGCGTTGTAAAACACGCTGCTGTAAGCCAAAGACAAAGAATGTAATTTTTCATACGATTTTTTTTAAGAATCGAATAAAAAGAGGTGATTATTCTTTGTTATAAATTGATATATTATCTGAAGCACTTACTGCTTCTTGTTTCCCTAAACAGCATTATCTGTTCTAGGTTCAATGGGTATGATCTCAGCCTTTCGGCACCCCTTTATTGAGAACTTTACAAATTTACGTCACAAAATAATATTGTGCCAATAATATTTAAAATTTTTTAATTTTTCTCGAAAGCTATTACTCCAATTTTAATGGAACTACGTTTTATCTTTTTTTAGATCAAGTAAAATATTAATGTGTTTGATAGCGATATCCATTCGGGTTTTATAAGACCCTTTAAGTTCTATATAAGGAAGGTTTTGTTTTTCAAGTTCTTTTTTAAAGGCTTTGAACATAATTACTCTTTCATTGGGTTTGTCACGTAAATCGTCGGGAACCCAAGGAATATCAATAGCGCATAAAAAGTACAAATCATAACTATTATTTATGGCATAGTGGCGAATACTTGGGTCGCAATACCCGTTGTAATAAACCTCAGAATAAACCTTGGTTTGCAATAAATCAGTGTCGCAGACAAGCAATCTATTGGCCTTTTTAAGCCCTTCATTTTCAAGTTGAATTTGACCCCTAGCAATTGGTATTAAATCTTCTTCATTACAAATTTCAGATTTACGATCCCATTTATCTTGTAAATATNATCTTGCATATTCTGGAACATAAGCTGTGTTGTAATGATCTGCTAAGGCTCGAGAAAGAGTTGATTTACCGCTAGACTCAGGTCCATAAAGCACAACTTTCAAACATTTAGTTGTTATTTGTTCAAGTGTTTTTTCCATTGAATATAGCCTTGTATGGCCAAAATTAAAAAGACTAAAAATTGAAGGCTAGAAAAACCTAGTCCTTTGACAAAATATAAAGGTACTGAAATAAGATTTCCAACAATCCAAAACAACCAATGTTCTATTTTTTTATTGGCCATAAGCCACATGGCAGCAAAGAAAATTCCAGTAGTAAAAGTGTCAAAATAATCTGTCATACGATCAAAACGCTCAAAGTATAAATAAACCACAATGACAAAGACCGTGGTGCTTGTNAAAATTCCGATAGCTTTAAANCAATCAAACATATTGGATTTTGTAATGTTTAAAGGTTGGTCTCCGACTTTATATCTCCACAAATACCAGCCATAAAGGCTCATTAAAGTGTAATATATATTGATAATTACATCGCCATATAGCGTAAACTGATAACAGATATACACATATAATACTGTGCTTATAATGCCTAAGGGAAATACCAGAATATTTTCTTTTTTTGCGTAAATAACACTAAAAATTCCAAAAAGGACAGCAAAAATTTCTAAACTAATTTGCGCTGTTGTAGCAGTGGCGTAGGGTGTAATAAAAAAGTCAATTATTTCTTTCATACAAAGGGAATTGTAAGCGCGCAACCAAATCCGTCAAATTCAAAAAATAAAGCTTTAAAAATTTTTAGATTATCGCCATCTTTAATCCAGGCTGTTGTACTATTTTCTTCCTCACCAAACGGAATGACTAAAAAATGTCTTTTAAAGGATATTCCAGACTTGGAATAAAGCTTATATAAAGACTCTTTTATACACCAAATCAAAGTCAATTTCTTAATATAATTAGAGGCTTCATTATCCATATAATTAGACTCGTAACCAATAAATTTTGAAGCTATTTTTGAAATTTTAGGACTTNGCTTTTCAATGTCAATACCAACCTTTTGATCGCTTACAACCACTGCTGCATAATTATGGGAGTGTGTAATAGAAATAAATCTTCCATCTTTTAAGAGTGGCTTTCCAAAATGGTCATAATACAAGTCACAGTATTTATAACCAAATACTTTTAACAACATTCGAACACTTAAAAAACCGCGCTTGTGTGTACTGCTTTTCATTTTGCTCAGTCTTTTTTGAGCTATATCATCTAATTCAACACAGGATATTAAAAAATCTAATGGTTCTGAGATCTGCCAGATTTTAACATTAGTTTGTGAGTTAACATCTATAGATTTATAAAGTGGCATTAAAAGAATTAAAAGTTAATGGTTATCTTTGCAGCAAATAAAATCATAACAAAATTACGCTATTTTGGTTATTTTTTCCAAAGGAGTTAAATTTTAAAGATATAATTTATGCGTGTAAAGACCCTACCTTATGTTCCCTTTAAAGTTAAAGATATGTCTTTAGCTGAATGGGGGCGAAAAGAAATCGAACTAGCTGAGGCAGAAATGCCAGGACTAATGAGCCTGCGTGAAGAATACAAAAACAGCCAGCCTCTAAAGGGTGCGCGAATTGCGGGCTGTTTACATATGACCATTCAGACGGCTGTACTCATTGAAACTCTGACGGCCCTGGGCGCAGAAGTAACATGGAGTTCCTGTAATATATTTTCTACACAAGACCAAGCAGCAGCTGCCATTGCCGCTGCGGGCATCCCTGTTTATGCTTGGAAAGGTATGAATGAAAAAGAATTTGATTGGTGTATTGAACAAACTCTGTTTTTTGGAGAAGATCGACAACCATTGAATATGATTTTAGATGATGGTGGTGACTTGACCAATTTGGTCTTTGATCATTACCCAGAACTTATTTCTGGAATCAATGGGCTTAGTGAGGAAACGACAACTGGAGTTCANAGATTGTACGAGCGTATGAAAAACGGAAGTTTATCCATGCCTGCTATCAACGTAAATGATTCTGTAACCAAAAGTAAATTTGACAACAAATACGGCTGTAAAGAAAGTGCTGTTGATGCTGTTAGAAGAGCTACCGATACCATGTTGGCTGGAAAACGTGTTGTGGTCTGTGGCTACGGGGACGTTGGTAAGGGAACTGCAGCTTCATTNAGAGGTGCGGGCAGTATTGTCACCATAACAGAAATTGACCCAATTTGTGCTTTGCAGGCTGCAATGGATGGTTTTGAAGTTAAAAAATTAGAAACTGTTTTGCCTGTAAGTGATATCGTAGTAACAGCNACCGGAAACAAAGACATCGTCCATGGATTGCACTTTGAGGCCATGAAAGACAAGACAATCGTTTGTAATATTGGACATTTTGATAATGAAATTGATATGACTTGGCTCAATGAAAATTATGGCCACACAAAAAATGAAATCAAAGCACAAGTTGACAAATACACATTAAATGGTAAGGACATTATAATATTGGCCGAGGGCCGCCTTGTAAATCTAGGTTGTGCCACAGGCCACCCAAGTTTTGTAATGAGCAATTCATTTACTAATCAAGTTTTAGCTCAAATTGAACTTTGGAACAATAAAGTAGCNTATGAAAACAAAGTTTATATGTTACCAAAACACCTTGATGAAAAAGTTGCCAAACTACACCTGGAAAAAATTGGTGTTGAACTCACTGAGCTCAAAAAAGACCAAGCCGATTATATCGGAGTCAAACAACATGGGCCTTTTAAACCTGAATACTACCGCTATTAATTAAAAAAAGTCAAAACAATGTTTTGACTTTTTTTTATAAAATATTGGAGATTACCAATGAAGCTTATTAACGCAACGAAACAAGACCTCCCTTCAATGATGCACATCATCAAAGATGCTCAAGACTTATTGGCCGCTCAAAATATTGACCAGTGGCAAAATGGATATCCTACAGAGAATATTTTACTAAGTGATATCCAAAATAATGAAAGTTATATTGTAAAATCTGACAATAATACACCCATTGCTACAGCAATGTTTTCTGTAAGAGGTGAGCCGACTTACATAAAAATAGAAGGCCAATGGATGAGTGATAATCAGTCGACCTATGGAGTGATTCATCGCATGGCAGTTTCTAAAAAGTTTAGAAGAAAAGGGATTGCAAAATTCATTTTTAAGCAGAGCGAAGAATTTCTTTTTGCATCCAAAATAAAAAGCATGCGTATTGATACCCATCAGGACAACCATAGTATGCAGTCATTATTAAAGCATTTAAAATACAGCTATTGCGGTGACATTTATTTACAAAATGGTGACAAACGCTTTGCCTTTGAAAAATTAATTCAAAACCACAAAAAAAGCCGCGTTTAAAACGCGACTTTTTTTATTTTTTTTTCAAAGTGTTTATACTTCAAAAGGAACAATAGAAACATAAGATTTATTGTTCTTCTTTTTTTCAAACTTAACAAGACCATCAACTTTGGCATGTAAGGTATGGTCTTTCCCGGCATATACATTTTCTCCAGGATTGTGCGCTGTTCCGCGTTGTCTTACTAGAATGTTTCCCGCAACAGCAGCTTGTCCGCCGAAAATTTTAACGCCTAAACGTTTTGATTCTGATTCTCTACCATTTTTTGAACTTCCTACTCCTTTTTTATGTGCCATTTTATTTAAGTTTTTGTTGTTAAACGATTAGCTTAAAGCCGCTATTAAATCTGCTTTTTTCATAGAAGAAATGCCAGTAATTCCTTTTTTCTTGGCAAATTCTTTCAGTTGAGCAACCGTCATTTTACTGAGATCTTGTGATACTGCTTCAGTTTTTGGAGCAACCGCTTTTTTTACTGAGGGTTTTTCAACTGCTTTTGGAGCAGCAATTTTGGATTTGGCAGCAGGCTTAACGGCTGCTTTTGCAGGCGCTACTTTTTTAGCACCTGAGGCCAAAATATTATCGATTTGAATTTCCGTTAAAGCTTGTCTATGACCATTTTTGACTCGGTATCCTTTACGTCGCTTCTTTTTGAATACGATAACTTTGTCACCCTTAAGGTGTTTTAAGACTTTGGCTCCTACTTGAGCACCGTCTATAGCTGGGGCGCCTACAGTGACTTTCTCACCGTCAGATAAAAGAAGTACATTATCAAAAGTTACCTTTTTTCCTTCTTCAGTTTGCAAACGGTGAACAAAGACTTTTTGGTCTTTTTCAACTTTAAATTGTTGCCCTGCTATCTCTACAATTGCGTACATAGCGTTAATTTTTTAATTTTATTATTTTGAACGCCTTAATTTATATTCTTAAAAGGCGGGTGCAAATATAATTTTAATAAATCAATTTACAAATTATTTTATGTCATTGTTTTAGATGTTCTCATGATTACAAATGAATTATTTAGTTATATTTACACCTTCGTTGTAACAAAATCCTATCACCAACGTCAAATATTCACTAATTACACAAAAATTATGAAAAAGTTTTTTTTAATGTTTTCAGTTGTATTACTCAGCAATACAATTTTAAATGCCCAACAAGTTGATTTTACAGAATACGATCTAGATAATGGTATGCATGTCATTCTTCATCAAGACAATACCGCTCCAGTTGTGACAACTGCAGTCATGTATCACGTCGGTGCAAAAGATGAGAATCCAGAAAGGACTGGATTTGCTCACTTTTTTGAGCACTTATTGTTCGAAGGGACAGCAAATATCCCAAGAGGTGAATGGTTTACTATTGTAACTTCAAATGGTGGTTCAAATAATGCTAACACAACGGACGATAGAACTTACTATTATGAAATTTTCCCATCTAATAGTTTAGAACTTGGCCTTTGGATGGAATCTGAGAGATTACTTCACCCTGTAATCAACCAAATTGGAGTAGATACGCAAAATGAGGTTGTGAAGGAAGAAAAAAGACTCAGAGTTGACAACCAACCCTATGGAAATATTTTAGCTGAAATTAAAAAATTAATTTTCAAAAAACACCCTTACAAAGGAACTACAATAGGAGAAATGGAGCATTTAGATGCTGCTACACTGGAAGAATTTAAAGAGTTTAATAAAAAATTCTATGTCCCCAACAATGCTGTATTAGTTGTTGCTGGAGATATTAATATTGAAAAAACTAAATCAATGATTGAAGCTTATTTTGGGCCAATCCCTAAGGGAAAAGATATTGAAAGAAACTTCCCTAAAGAAGATCCTGTTTCGCAAGACGTAATAGCTAAAGCTTATGATGCAAATATACAAATACCAGCAATAATAGGTGCTTACAGAACTCCATCAAATAAGGATCGAGATACTTACGTTTTAAGTATGATTTCTTCGTATTTGAGCGGAGGTAAAAGTTCAGTCTTGTACAAAAAATTAGTTGATGATCAAAAACAAGCTTTAGCTGTTCAGGCGGTTAATATAAGTCAGGAGGATTATGGTACATATGCTCTTTTTGCTCTCCCTCTAGGTGATGTAAAATTAATGACATTAATCAACGAAATCGATGAGGAAATTGAAATCCTGAAAACTGATTTAATTTCAGAAAGACAATATCAGAAACTACAAAATCAATTTGAAAATAGTTTTGTTAATTCTAACTCAAGTATTTCTGGAATTGCAAACTCCCTAGCTCGATACTACATGCTCTATGGTGATGTAAATTTAATAAATAATGAAATTGATATATACCGATCGATTACTCGAGAAGAAATAAGAGATGTCGCTAACAAATATCTTAAAGCTGACGAAAGAGCGTTGCTAGAGTATTTACCTAAAAAAGAAAATTAACCATGAAAAATCAAAAAAATTATTGTCTAAGATTATTAACACTAGCTGTTTGCGTTTTATTCAGCGGGTTAATATTTGCCCAAATTGATAGGTCTGTTCAGCCTAAACCAGGACCATCTCCTAAAATAACTTTGGAAAAACCACAGACTTTCGAGTTAAAAAATGGAATTACAGTTTTAGTTGTTGAAAATCACAAACTACCCAGATTATCAATATCAATGAGAATTGATAATGGCCCCATATATGAAGGAGATAAATCTGGTGTTTCTAGTCTTCTTTCAGCTATGTTAGGAAATGGAACCACTAGTATTTCTAAAGATGATTTTAATGATGAAATTGATTTTCTTGGAGCTAGCCTTGGGTTTGGTGCTCAAAGTGGATTTGCAAGTTCATTATCTAAATATCAAAATAGAATTATTGAGCTTATGGCCGATGCAGCAATCAATCCATTGTTGACTTTAGATGAATTTGAAAAAGAAAAAGAACGTGCACTTGAAGGACTCAAAGGAGATGAGAATAGTGTTGATGCAGCAGCCTCTAGAGTTGGAAGTGCACTTTCCTATGGTAAAGATTCTGCTTACGGTGAATTTGTTTCAGAAGAGAGTTTGAAAAACATAAATTTAGAAGATGTAATCGATTTTTATAATTCTTATTTTAAGCCTAATAACGCCTACATTGTTATAGTTGGAGATGTAAATTATAAATCGATTAAAAAGCTAATAAAAAAGAAATTTGGTAATTGGGAAGCATCAAAAACCTTAGAAAAAACTACTCCAACAGCAAAAGCCAATGTGCCTAAAACTGAGATTAATTTTATAGATATGCCAAATGCTGTACAATCTAATATCTCCCTTACATCCAATGTTAAATTATCTATGAGTGATGATGATTATCACGCAGTTCTAATTGCTAACAAAATTTTAGGAGGAGGATTTAATAGCTACTTAAATATGAATTTAAGAGAAGAAAACGGATACACATACGGAGCCAGATCTGGTATTGGAGCATCAAGATATAAAGTTTCAAGATTTACTGCTAGCACTGCTGTTAGAAATATGGTCACCGATAGCGCTGTAGTAGAAACCATTAAGGAGATAAATAAAATTCGAGATACTTTTGTTGACGAAGAAAAACTAAAAAATGCTAAAGCAAAATACGTAGGCGACTTTGTACTGGCTTTAGAAAGACCTTCTACAGTTGCTGGATATGCACTTGATGTCATATACAACAATCTACCTGACACTTTCTACGAAAACTATTTAGAGAAAATTAATGCTGTTAGTATTGAAGACGTTAAACGAGTTGCAAATACTTATTTCAACGTTGATAATGCTAGAATTATTATTGTTGGAAAAGGCAGTGATATTGTAACTAATCTTGAAAAAACTGGAATACCAATCAAGTATTTTGATAAGTATGCTAATCCGACAGAGAAGCCAGAATTTTCAAAACCAATACCAGAAGGAATTAATGCAACTTCGATCATGGTGTCTTACATTGAAGCTATTGGGGGTAAAGATGCGGTTGATGGTGTGAAAACGCTTCTATTTAGCGCTGAAATGACAATTGAAGGCGCTCCTTTTAAGCCAACTGCGATTCGAAAATCTATGGCGCCAAATAAAAGCTCTACAGAGATAATCGTCCCTGGGATGGGAACAATGATGAAAGAAAAATTTGACGGTGAATCAGGATACTCTGAGCAAGGAGGCATGAAAAACCCTATGAGTAAAGAAGATATTGATGATAAATCAAGTGAAAAGGTATTGTTCCCTGAACTTCATTATACATTAGATGATATTGAGCTCATCAGCTTAAGTGACATAGACGGTAAAGAAGTTTATAAAATTAAAGTGAATGGTTCTGAAGAATCTTTTCGCTATTATGAAGCTAACTCTGGACTTCTCGTAAGAGTGGAAGAATCGCAAGAAGCTCAAGGACAAAGTATGACATCCATAACAGTGCACTCTGACTACAGAGAAGTTAATGGTATATTAATACCATTTAGCCAAAAAGTTACTGTTGGTCCACAAATTCTTCTTTTTGATGCCAAAGAAGTACTTATTAACTCGGGAGTAACAGATGAAGATTTTAAATAAAAATTAGTCTATAATAATTTTAAAAGACCGCTATTTAGCGGTCTTTTTATTTATTTTTTTATTAGCCAAATAAATACCACTTAAAATAATTAATACTGCAATACCTTGCGTAAAATTAAAAAATTCTGCGTCTAAAAAACCCCAAAGTAATGCTACAAAAGGCATTAAATAAGTCACTGAAGAAGCAAATACTGGAGTAGAAATTTGAATTAAATTATTGAACAATATCTTAGCCAAAGCGGTGCCAAAAAGGGACAGAAGGAATACGCATCCAATGGCGGGTAAAAAAGATGGAGTAGAAATAGTTTCTGGTTTAAAGCCACCAGAAAAAATAAGAACTAAAAAAGCAGGAATAAAAATTGCAACAAAATTAGCCATAGCAATAGCTAAAGGTCGGACCTCGTTTAGATGTCTTTTAATAATATTAACATTAGCTGCGTACATAAGTGTAGCTAAGATAATAAGCCCACTGTAGCTATAGTTTTGATTTGGGTTTAATTCAGCCCCCTCTAATATTAATAGCACAGCTCCAATAAAACCAATAATCACGCCACTGACCTGAAAACCATTTGATTTTATTTTAAAAAGTATATAACCCAATACAACAGTATTCAAAGGAACCAAAGAATTTAAAATCGACGCAATTGCACTATCCACTTGGGTCTCTGCATAAGCAAATAAAAACGATGGAAAAAAACTACCTAAGAAGCCTGAAAGGGCTAACCATTTCCATTGTATTTTATTTAAACCTCTTAAAGTTCTAAAACCAATAATAAAAATAATTAAAGCCGAAATAACAATTCGAAAACTTCCCAGCTGTAGCGGGGTTAGACCTAGTAATCCTTTTTTTATTAAAATAAAAGAGCTTCCCCAGATAAAAGAAAGTAATAAAAGGGAAATCCATTTTTTAAATTTATTTGACATTTTATGTATATTTTATTACAAAAATTGGAAAAAATCATGCATTTATATCCCAAAAAACTATTAAATTTGATTTAATCTTACACTAATNAAAAATTAAAACATTGAATCTCAAATCCTTATTTATAATTTTTTTCATAATATGTTTTGGCTGTAAACAACACCCAAAACCGGAAATTATCTCAATTTCAACAAACAACTCGAGCATTAGTGTANAAAGAACTCAAACACAACCTCTTAATTATGTGAATGCAACGCTTACAATAAAAGGAATGTCTTGCGAAGTGGGTTGCGCAAAAACTATTGAAAAAAAATTAGCCAAGTTAGATGGTGTTAATAAAGCTAAAGTTGATTTTAAAAAAGAAATAGCATCCATTGAATTTGACAAAACAAAAATTGACAATACACTTTTGATCTCAACTGTTAACTCTATTGGAGATAACGAAACATATAAGGTTATAAAATTAGAAATTCTATCTAATTAGATTAAATCAAAATTGAATAGTTAATATAAGTTTTTTTTAATTATTGCTATTAAGAGTTCATTATACTTTCAATATCATCAATTTCAATAGGAATATTTTTCATTAGATTTAGTGGTGGGCCAGAATCCTGAATAACAATATCGTCTTCAAGCCTTATTCCCATTTTTTCTTCTGGAATATATATTCCAGGCTCAACAGTTAAAACCATATTAGCTACCATAGGAGATTTGAGGTCTCCAAAATCGTGAGTATCTAATCCTAAATGGTGAGAGGTACCGTGCATAAAATATTTTTTATATGCTGGCATATTAATATCTTGGTTTTGAATAGACGCCTTGTCAATTAATCCCAGGCCTAACAGTTCTGAAGTCATAATCTTTCCAACTTCTTTGTGGTAATCTTTCCATATTACGCCTGAAACGAGCATTTGAGTGGCTTCATTTTTAACATTTAAAACGGACTGGTAAACAGCCTTTTGACGCGGAGTAAAACGTCCATTTACCGGGACAGTTCGGGTCATATCACTAGAGTAATTAGCATACTCTGCGCCTACGTCCATTAGAAGCATATCACCATTTTTACAAGATTGGTTATTTTCGATATAATGTAAAACACAAGCGTTGTAACCTGATCCAATAATTGGTGTGTAGGCAAAGCCTTTGGAGCGATTTATCAAAAACTCATGTATATATTCAGCTTCAATTTCGTACTCCATTACACCTGGCTTAATAAAACCTAAAACTCGATTAAATCCCTTTTCAGTTATATTACATGCTTTTTGAATTAAATTAATTTCCTCTTGTTCTTTGACTCCACGAAGTGATTCCATGATTGGGAAATTATTTTCAAAAGAATGATTAGCATATTTACTTTTTACCATTTTGACAAAACGATCCTCACGTGTTTCCATTTGGATTGCTTTACGATAATGGTCATTATTATTGATATAAATTATTTGAACTTGTGTCATGAGCTGTTCAAAAATAGTTTCAAATTCATCTAACCAATACACAGATTGTATACCAGATTTTTCCGTTGCTTGTTTTTTACTAAGTTTTGCTCCTTCCCAAATGGCAATCTTATTATTGGTTTTCTTTATAAATAAGATTTCTCGATGTTTTGGGTTATTTGCATCAGGAAATAAAACTAATATACTTTCCTCTTGATCAATTCCACTTAAATAAAAAATGTTTCTGTGCTGATGGAATGATAAAGTACTGTCTGCTCCTGTTGTAAAAATATCATTAGAGTTAAAAGCAGCTATTGAGCTTGCATGCATCTGTGAACTAAACTTTACTCTATTTTTAATAAAAAGGTTGGAGTCTACAGGAAAATATTTCATTTATTATCTTTTTTCAAATGTAAATATTTTAGATTGAAACTTAAAATTGTAAATATAAAAAGAGATTGATTAGAAACTCTATTTATAAATAATCTAAATTTCCAAAATTAATCCTTAAAGCTATTGCCTAAAAGTATATTGTGAATTACCTTTGTCTAGTTAAGGATAAATCCACAATATGAATCAGGTTTTAAACTCTTCAATTGGAAGAAAAATTGCAATGGCTCTATCGGCTTTTTTTCTAATGGTCTTTATACTTCAACACTTTGCTATAAATATTTTATCAGTATTTAACCCTGGACTATTCAATGAAGTTTCGCATTTTATGGGTACAAATCCACTTGTCCAATTCGTTTTACAACCAATTCTGATTGTTGGAGTTATATTCCATTTTCTGATGGGTTTTATATTGGAGTACAAAAACAGATCCTCCAGAGCGGTTAAGTACGCTGTCAACAATGGTAAAGCCAATTCATCTTGGGTAAGCAGAAATATGATATACAGTGGTGCATTTATTTTATTTTTTTTAATAATACACTTCATAGATTTTTGGATTCCAGAAATTAATACTAAATATATTGTTGGTGACACATCTGGACTTCTTGAAAATGGTGGGGGATATCGCTACTTTGAAGAATTACAACACAAATTCATACCACTTTGGCGTGTTATTTTCTATTGTTTGGGATTTGTGTTTTTATCACTTCATCTACTTCATGGATTTAACTCAGCTTTTCAGTCTTTAGGTGCTAATAATAAATACACAAAAAGCCTCAAAACTTTTGGAACAATATATTCATTATCAATCCCAATAGGTTTTATTTGCATAGCAATTTTTCATCACTTATTTCATTAATTTATTTAAATTAAAATGTGTTACAAAAAGTGTTACAATTCTTTGACTTTATTTTTTAAATAACTAATTTTGCAACATCATAGTATGAAGACCAAGAAAATAACCTACTCATTAAATTACAGAAAACCTAAAGAAAGTTATAGGTCTAGTGATGAGTTAATGGTGTGTTTAAGATTTTATTACAAGTGTTCAAAGACTAACAAACCAAAGATTGTTAAAAAAAGTACTGGTGTTAAATGCAAACTTCAGGACTGGGACTCAAATTGGCATAAATCTGACGATAGACATCCCATAAAAGACTCTGATCCTCAACATGTGAAAAAAAATAAGTTACTTACAGCAAAAGTGAAAAACTTTGATGTTGATGAAATTTTAAAAGATTTAAAACCTAAATCCTTTTCCCAAAATTTAAATTCAAATATTCCTGAAGGTCCTATTGAACTTAAGTGGACAAACCATAAAAACAAAATTAATTTAGTTAACCCTGCTAACAAGAGACTCATTGATATAATTGTTGTTGGAACTGGCTTAGCAGGTGGTTCAGCCGCTGCTACTCTAGCAGAACTTGGTTACAATGTTAAGGCTTTTTGTTTTCAAGACTCACCAAGAAGAGCACATTCGATTGCGGCTCAAGGAGGCATTAATGCTGCTAAGAATTATCAGGGAGATGGCGATTCGACATATAGACTCTTTTATGATACAGTTAAAGGTGGTGACTATAGATCTCGAGAAGCTAATGTTCACAGACTCGCAGAGGTTTCAACAAATATTATTGACCAATGTGTTGCTCAAGGTGTCCCATTTGCTAGAGATTACGGAGGCTTACTTGATAATCGTTCTTTTGGAGGGGTTTTAGTTTCTAGAACATTCTATGCAAAAGGGCAAACAGGTCAACAATTATTGTTAGGAGCTTACTCAGCTATGAACCGACAAATTGGTCGGGGAAAGATAAAAATGTATAATAGACATGAAATGCTTGATGTTGTTATTGTTGAAGGTAAGGCCAGGGGAATAATAACTCGAAATTTAATAACAGGAGAAATCGAACGACATTCTGCTCATGCTGTAGTACTGGGATCTGGAGGCTATGGAAACGTATTTTATCTTTCCACAAACGCTATGGGAAGTAATGTAACTGCTGGATGGAAGGCTCATAAAAGAGGTGCTTTTTTTGCAAATCCATGTTACACTCAAATTCACCCTACATGCATACCTGTTTCAGGTGACCACCAATCTAAACTTACTCTGATGTCAGAATCTCTCAGAAATGATGGACGGATTTGGGTGCCAAAAAAATTAGATGATGCTAAAGCAGTTCAAAACAAAAGTTTAAAACCTACGTCTATTGCTGAAAAAGATCGTGACTACTTTTTAGAGCGTCGTTATCCCGCTTTTGGAAATTTGGTTCCACGTGACGTGGCATCTAGAGCTGCCAAAGAACGTTGTGATGCTGGTTTTGGAGTAAACGCTACAGGTGAAGCAGTTTTTCTTGATTTTGCATCTGCCATAATTCGTTATGGAAAAGAACAAGCACATGTTAAAGGCTTGAACGAAAACGACGACAGCCTAATCCAAAAACTTGGCAAAGAAATAGTAAAAGGAAAATATGGAAACTTATTCCAGATGTATGAAAAAATTGTCGATGAAAATCCTTATGAAACTCCAATGATGATTTATCCGGCAGTTCATTACACTATGGGTGGTATTTGGGTTGATTATAATCTACAAACAACTATACCAGGCCTTTATGCAATAGGTGAAGCTAATTTTTCAGACCATGGCGCAAATCGTTTGGGTGCATCTGCCCTTATGCAGGGACTGGCAGACGGATATTTTGTTTTACCATATACAATAGGAGACTACTTATCAGAAGATATACGTACAGGTCCAATTTCTACAAATACTATTGAATTTGAAGAAGCTGAAAACAAAGTAAAACAACAAATTAAATATTTTATTAAAAATAAAGGTAGTAAGCCCGTAGATTACTTTCATAAAAAACTGGGTAAAATAATGTGGAATAAATGTGGGATGGCCCGAAATGCAAAAGATTTAAAAAGTGCTATCAGAGAAATAACAAAATTGAGAGAAGAATTCTATAAAGAAGTTCTAGTTCCAGGAACTGCGAATGAATTTAATGAAGAGCTCGCCAAAGCAGGGCGAGTAGCTGACTTTTTAGAACTCGGAGAACTTTTTGCAAAAGATGCTTTAACTAGAGAGGAGTCAGCTGGAGGCCATTTCAGGGAAGAGCATCAAACAAAAGAAGGAGAGGCTAAACGAAGAAAAGAATTTCAATTTGTATCGGCTTGGGAATACAAAGGTGCTCCAAAAGATGCCAAACTTCACAAAGAGTCGTTGTCCTATGAAAATATTGAAGTAAAAGAACGTTCCTACAAATAATCATTTTATGAAATTGACATTAAAGATATGGCGTCAAAAAAACGCTAATGAGAAAGGAAAAATTGTAAAATATCCTATTAGCGGTATTTCTCCTGATATGTCATTTTTAGAAATGTTGGATGTATTAAACATCCAACTTATCGAACATGGTGATGAGCCTGTTGCATTTGACCATGACTGTCGCGAGGGGATTTGTGGATCATGCTCTTTGTATATTAACGGNGAAGCTCATGGTCCGGATCGCCGTGTGACTACGTGTCAATTACATATGCGGAAATTTAAAGATGGAGANACTATTTTTATTGAACCTTTTAGAGCAAAATCGTTCCCTATAATAAAAGATTTAGTTGTTGATCGATCAGCTTTTGATCGTATTCAACATGCGGGTGGATTTATATCTATTAATACTTCAGGTAATACTCAGGATGGTAACTCTATTCCAATTTCAAAACACGCTGCTGATCAAGCAATGGACGCTGCAACTTGCATAGGTTGTGGAGCTTGCGTAGCAACATGCAAAAACTCCTCAGCAATGCTTTTCGTAGGAGCAAAAGTTTCTCAATATGCACTTCTTCCTCAAGGTCAAGTTGAAGCTCCNGATCGAGTTAAAAATATGGTNGCGCAAATGGATTTAGAGGGGTTTGGGAATTGTACAAATACTGGAGCTTGTGAGGTAGAATGTCCTAAAGGAATTTCTTTGGAAAATATAGCAAGAATGAACAGAGAGCTTATAAAAGCTAGCTTAAAAGGTTAATCTTCTAAAAAAAAATCTTCTACTGAATCCCAGCCTGCTCGAATTTCTAAAATTTCCTTGGCGTAACTAACTCTCTCGGGTTGAACCTTTTTTAAATAGTTACCAGCATCGTATCGGCCGTTTTTGTTTAAGTCAAAAATAGCTCTAATGAAATACTCCCCAGGATCAAGATTAATAAAATCTACAGGCTTTGATTCGTTAACTGTTTTTTCATATTTGACTTTNCCATTANCTGAAATAATCTGGACAATAAGAGGATAAGTNGCATTACTTAAGTTGAGTCGTAAATTTCCGTAAGAGGAAAGCTTTTTGGTATTTGCATTGAAATTAAGGGTGTCATTTTGGTTTCCATAAAAATCNATAAATGCTCCTGGCATAAAANTTACCTTNTAACGATTATCCTCNTTTAGATCAAATTTTAAATTAACCTGTGTATTTNTTAANTCATCTATTGATAAATGACTGTCAATNTAAATTGAATCTTGATCAATTATAATAGTTTTTGATGGGTCAACTTCAATAATNGGAATACTAGAACTTATTTTAAAAAGATTTCCTAATTTTAANGATGTGGAAAGTGCGCTAAATGTNAAGGAATCATTTTTCATTTTACTNGTNCTGACATTAANNGTGTCTTTTTTTTCTTTATNTAANACTTCNAACAATAANGAGTCTACTTTTAANTCTCTTGGTCTTATCCATAAGTTTAAGGTATCCTTNTTTGGTTCTTTAGAGGTNATAANNGCTAATGAATCAAATACATCTGAAATTCCTTTGATTTGCATAGANGACGGATCNCCCTCNTATCCAAACCCAATACGNCCTTGAGCAAGCTGTCTAGCTCGAANAAATTTAAATTCAGGTCTTTGCTTAAAAAGTTTTAAAACATATGCTGTATCTGATGGGATTGTAACAAACTTACTTCGAAAAGCTATTTTATCTTTTTTTTGCTGAAAAGTATAATTAATATTTTCTTCTTCAAGAGCGGTTAACAAGTATTGTCCAGCCTTAATATTATTAATAATAAATTTAGATAAGCTATCAGTTAATCCTATATACTTTGGTTTTTGTTTGAAAATAATAGAATCGTTGTAGGTGGAATCAATCTCATGTAAATGGACTGATATTTTCTCGGATGTTTCAAGTTCTAAAGCATCGGATATTAAACCAGAAACTGATAAAGAATCTATTGTTGGGCCAGTTGAAAAAACATATCTGTAAAATGGAAAAGTATTTCCTTCATTATTATCCTCAATACTATTGCCGAAGTTAAAAGCATAAGTGCTGTTGGGCTGAAGAGTGTCATAAATTTTNATAGTAATTATCTTACTAGCTGAACCCATTGGAGTTATTTCTGGTTGAGGATCCATTGGTGGAGATATAATAAGTTGTTTTTGNAGATTTTTNAGCTTNATATACTCNTNAAAATAAATTTTAATTTCATCTGAACTNAAATTTATTGAAAAATTTTGTGGTTCTTCTTTTATTANANNTGGAGGTATNATATCCTTTATCCCTCCACTTGCNGTTCCACGATTAGCACANTTNAAAAAAAANAAAGTGCATAATAATAAANNTGAAATTCTTCTNCNCATAGGNAATANTACTATCACAAAGAAACAATATATTTTAATACAAATTACTTACNAAATATCAAATAAGTTATAGANNAATTATTTNATATANTTTTGTATACCCNACTAAAAAAACATTTATATTTTTANAATTCTTATATCTTAATTTAACNAGGTTTTATATTTTTGCCTAATGAGTANNNAACAAGAACATTTTAAAAAAGTTATTTCCCATGCCAAAGAATATGGNTTTGTATTTCAAAGTAGCGAAATATATGACGGCTTAAGTGCTGTATACGACTATGGGCAAAATGGAACCGAACTCAAAAAAAACATTCGCGAATACTGGTGGAAAGCCATGGTGCAAATGAATTCTAATATTGTAGGTTTAGATGCAGCTATTTTTATGCACCCAAAAACCTGGAAAGCATCAGGACACACAGATGCATTCAATGANCCTTTNATTGACAATAAAGATTCNAAAAAACGTTANAGAGCTGATGTCCTTNTNGAAGATTATTGTGCTAAAATTGAACAAAANATTGAAAAAGAAATNAAAAAGGCCAAAAAAAGATTCGGTGAAAATTTTGTNGAACAANAATTTATATCNACAAATAGTCGANTTTTAGNCTATCGTGAAAAANTTAATTNTATCTTAAAACGTCTTGGNAAATCTTTAGAGAAAGAGGATTTATCAGATGTCAAGTCATTAATTGAGGAATTAGAAATTGCAGATCCCGTAAGCGGAAGTCGAAATTGGACTGATGTAAAACAATTCAATTTAATGTTTGGGACAAAGCTTGGAGCATCTGCAAATAATGCAATGGAGTTGTTTCTACGGCCTGAGACTGCTCAAGGAATATTTGTAAATTTTTTAAATGTCCAAAAGACTGGCCGAATGAAAATCCCTTTTGGGATTGCTCAAACTGGAAAAGCATTTAGAAATGAAATTGTCGCCAGACAGTTCATCTTTAGAATGCGAGAGTTTGAACAAATGGAAATGCAATTCTTTATTAAACCAGGAACTCAGAAAAAATGGTATGATTACTGGAAAGATGCAAGGCTTAAATGGCACCTTTCACTTGGAATGGGAGAAGAAAATTATCGATTTCACAATCATGAAAAACTTGCTCACTATGCAGACGCCGCGACTGACATTGAATTTAAGTTCCCATTCGGATTTAAAGAACTTGAAGGAATTCATTCTAGAACAGACTTTGATTTAAGTCAACATGAAAAATATGCTGGAAAAAAACTTCAGTTTTTTGATCCTGAAGAAAATAAAAATTACACCCCATATGTCTTAGAAACTTCTATTGGATTAGATAGAATGTTTTTGGCAGTCTTTTCAAACAGTTTAAAAGAAGAGAAAATTGATAACAATTCAACTAGAACTGTTCTAAAAATTCCTGCTGTTTTAGCTCCTTTCAAGGCTGCTATATTACCCTTAATAAAAAAAGATGGACTTCCTAAAGTTGCAAAAAAAATATTAAATGAACTACAATGGGAGTTTAATGTTATATATGACGAGAAAGACGCTGTGGGTAGGAGATATAGGCGTCAAGACGCAATTGGAACTCCTTTTTGTATAACAATAGACCATCAAACTTTAAATGATGAGACAGTAACAATGCGTGATAGAGACTCTATGAAACAAATAAGGGTAAAAATTAAAGAACTCTCCAAAATTATAAATAATCATGTAGCAATAAAAAAATGGTTGATTAGATATGAACTGTAGACCATTAGCTTATATTCGCTTGGGCATTATTATCTTTTTTGTATTAATTAAAGGCCTTTGGGTATTTTCACAAGCTGAACCCCCTTCTTTATCTGCGACAGGTGATCAGATTTATTGTCCACAAACTCAACAAAATATTGTTACTAGTTTTAACATAACTGACTTAGATAGTAGTTCAACTACTGGGTTTTATATTCAAATATCTACTGGCTTTGTTTTGGGAGAAGATCAATTAATCTTAACTGGAACTCACCCAAATATTATAGCTAACTGGAATTCAGCTGAAGCTAAATTGTCTCTTTTACCTGCAAATGGAATTTCAATAGAATACACTGACATCATTAATGCTGTTTTAAATGTTGTTTTTTTTAGTAGCAATATAAATGTTGGAGCAAAAACTTTTTCTCTAACTATTGGCGAAGCAAATTTCTTAAATGGTCATTATTATGAATTTGTTTCAGCTACGGCAATTCCATGGACTGCTGCAGAAGAGCTTGCAGAAGGAATGAGTTATTATGGTTTACAGGGTTATTTGGTAACTATTACTGATGCTGACGAGGCTCAAATTTGTGGAGAGTTGACCCCAGGTACTGGTTGGATTGGAGGAAGTGATGCTCAGACCGAAGGTGTATGGAAATGGGTTACAGGACCAGAAGAGGGAACTGTTTTTTGGAACGGAGACATGAGTGGGTCAGCTCCAGCTGGAGTATACTCTAATTGGAATAATAGTGAGCCAAATAATGCTGGTAATGAAGACTATGCTCATATCACACCACCTTCTATAGGCTTCCCTGGATCATGGAATGATTTGCCTAATAATACAGCTGGTCAAGGAGCTTATGAAGCTGCTGGATTTATTGTTGAATATGGAGGCATGCCCGGGGACCCTGATCTTAATATTTCTGCGAGTACTTTTTTTAATCCACCTGAAATACTATCTACTACTTCTGCAACTGGTTGTGAAAATCAAACGATTACATTGGAAGCGACTTCAAATACAGCAGATATAGTCTGGTTTGATAGTCAATTTGGAGGAAATCAGTTATTTACAGGAGATGTATATAATGTAGAGTTAAGTCAAGACACAACTTTTTGGGTTTTAGCATCAGAAAATAATTGTAGTAATGGCTTAAGGGTTCCTTTAAATGCTACAATAACTACTAGTGAGCCCTCAAACTTCACCCAAATAGATGATATATGTGAGGGCACAGAATTGACACTACCAACAACATCAAACAATGGAATCACTGGGGTTTGGAACCCAGAATTTGACGCAAATAATACAACTACTTACACTTTTGAACCTGATGATGGGCAATGTGCCTTAATAGCAGAAATGACTATAAATATTATACCATTTACCAATCCTGAATTTACTCAAATTGATGATACATGTGAAGGTACAGAATTAACACTGCCAACTACATCAAATAATGGAATCA
>NZZM01000024.1 GCA_002698705.1 Formosa sp.
AGACCTTACTTTTGCGAATATTTCAAAAAATAGGCGATTCAATCATCTAAAGCTTGTTTTAAGTCTGCGATTAAATCATCTATATCTTCAATTCCAACACTCAATCGAATTAAAGAGTCTACAACCCCAGTTTTTTCTCTTACTTCTTTGGGAATACTAGCATGAGTCATACTAGCTGGATGCCCAGCCAATGATTCTACTCCACCTAAAGATTCTGCCAGTGTGAAAATTTTTAACTTTTCAACAACTTTAATAGCAGCATCAAAATTATTCCCTTTTGAAGTAAAGGATAACATGCCCCCAAAATCATTCATTTGCTGTAATGCAACAGAATGATTTGGGTGGCTTTTTAAGCCTGGCCAATATACCCTCTCAACTTTTGGATGATTTAGTAAAAAGTTGGCAACAGAACGACCATTTTCGCAATGACGTTGCATCCGAACGTGAAGGGTTTTAATCCCCCTTAAAACCAAAAAACTATCTTGTGGCCCACATACAGCACCACTTGCGTTTTGAATAAAATATAACTGCTTCGCAAGCGTTTCATCGTTAACAACTAAAGCACCCATTACAACATCACTATGCCCGCCTAAATACTTCGTAGCAGAGTGCATAACAATATCTGCTCCTAAATCCAAAGGTCTTTGTAAGTATGGAGTAGCAAAAGTATTGTCTACTGCAAATAAAATATTGTTCTGCTTTGAAATTTTAGAAATAGCTTTTATATCAATAATATTCAGCATGGGGTTTGTAGGAGTTTCTACCCAAATCAATTTTGTTCTATTATTTATATGAGATTCAATCAAATTGACATCTTCCATGCGAACAAAATGAAACTTAACATTAAAATTTTCAAAAACTTTTGTAAATAATCTATAGGTCCCGCCGTATAAGTCATTAGTAGAGATAACTTCATCTCCAGGCTTAAGTAATTTAATAACTGCATCAATAGCTGCTAAGCCTGAGCCAAAAGCTAATCCATAATTACCATTTTCTATGCTTGCAAAAGAATTCTCAAGCGCGTTGCGTGTTGGATTGTGTGTCCGAGAATACTCGTATCCCTTGTGCCCCCCTGGGGTAGTTTGAGAATAAGTTGAGGTTTGATAAATCGGCGGCATTACTGAACCATAAGCTTTATCTGGAGATTGACCTCCATGAATTGTTTTTGTGTTGAATTCCATATGCGAAACAATTATAATTAAATGAGAAATGATTTTCTTTGTAAAAATAACTAATCATAACAATGAAAAAAATCTATTATCTGAAAACTTGTAATACCTGCCAAAAAATTCTCACGGCATTGGATGCTACCAATGATTTTCAGCTCCAAAACATTAAAGAAAAACCTATTTCAATTACTGACCTTGAGATGCTTAAATCTCTTTCCGGAAGCTATGAAGCGTTGTTTAGTAAAAGAGCTAAACTTTATAAGGAGATGGATTTAAAAAATGAAGATTTAAAAGAAATGGATTTCAGGCAATTCATTTTAGATCATTATACATTCTTAAAAAGACCCGTAATTGTTATTGATAACAAAATTTATATTGGCAACAGCCAAAAAACTTTAGCGGCTGCTAAATTAGCATTATCAAATGCATAATCGCTACGCTGCTTTATTTGCACTTGTAATAGTTCAACTATTTTATGGGGTAACATTTACTTTTGCTAATGATGTAATTGTTGGTGGGTATATCATGCCGTATGGTTTTATTGTTTTAAGAGTTTCTTGCGCGGCAGTAATGTTTTGGTTATTAAGCCTTGTAACACCAAGTGCAAAAATTGATCATAAAGACTTTCCTAAATTAGTAGCAGCTGCATTTTTTGGAGTTGCACTAAATATGTTGTCATTTTTTAAGGGTCTTCAATATACTACGCCTATAAATGGTTCAGTAATAATGATTACGGTGCCAATTATAGTTCTTATTCTGTCTGCAATCATACTAAAGGAACGCATAAAAATAGTAAAAGTCATGGGTATAGGTATTGGCTTATCAGGAGCGTTCGTTTTAACTGCTTATGGAGAAGCTTCTGAAAATGGAAGTAATATCTTATTGGGTAATACTTTGATTTTTGTTAATGCTGCGTCTTACAGTTACTATCTGATTCTAATTAAAAAATTAACCCACAAGTATCATCCTTATGACTTTATCAAATGGTTGTTTTTATTTGGTTCACTCATGGTNCTTCCATTTGGTTATAAAGAATTATGTNNGGTGAACTGGGAGGCTTTNCCAAANTATATCTGGCTTTCTNTAGGTTTTGTAATCATTTTTGCAACCTTCGGAACTTATCTTCTAAATCCTTTAGCATTACNNACTTTAAAGGCAACAACAGTAAGTTCATTTTTATATCTACAACCTATTTTCGCAGCTTTATTTGCTATTTATATGGGAAGTGATCAAATTGATTTGGTGAAAATAAGTGCTGCAGCTTTAATTTTTATTGGTGTATATTTNGTTTCTAAAAAAAATAATACTTTTTGACTTCCATTACTCATAAATCTATCGCCGATATTGAGCCATCGTTTTTGAGAGATATAAATCCTCATGGGAANGCCTATTTTTCTAAACCTTTACTTGCTAGTTTTGAAAGTTCAAACCCCAAAATTGATATGCGTTTCATATGCGTTTCAGAGGAAGGAAATGCTCAAGCATTAGCTATTGTACAAATAGTTGAATTAGGTGTTGATGTCATCTTGAAAAATATCAAAGTTTCTAGCATATCACGATATATTTTAAATCTTTTTTTTTGTAAGGAACATATCAAAATTATGTTTTGNGGGAATGTTTTTTTAAGTGGGGAGTATTGCATCTCTTTTTCGTCTAACGCTAATCGNAAAAANGCANTAAATATAATTGGTAGNGCATTGGATGAAATTTCAAANTCTATAAATCCACTTCANGCTATTTTTATAAAAGATTTTGAAAATAGNTCTATTGATTATTCAAAAAAATTTGAGGCATATGGGTTTGTAAATATCAATGTAGAGCCAAATATGTTAATTCACCTAAACAGTGAATGGGGTTCATTTGAAGATTATAAAAANGCATTNAAATCAAAATACAGAATCAAAGCCAATAAAGCAGATTCTAAAAGCNNCCTTCTAAAAGTGCAATTGTTCTCAAAAANAGATATTGAAAAGCANNGAGAAGACCTTCAATCTNTATATCAAAATACAATTGATAACGCCAACTTTAATGCTCANGTGCTAAATTTAAATACCTATGTAAAGCTTAAAGAACANTTCAANGANNATTTTATTGTAAAAGGATATTTTTTAAATAGTAAAATAGTTGGCTTTATGTCAGCACTAAAAAACAAAACACATCTGGATGCGCACTTTATNGGNTTAGATTATAATTTAAANAAAACTNATGCTATCTACCCTAGAATTCTTAATGATTATNTTCGTCTTGGTATCGAAAAAAAAGTGAGCCAGATTAACCTTGGNCGAACGGCCTCTGAAATAAAAACAACNATAGGAGCAATGCCCTTGGAGCTGAGCTGTTACATTAANCANAAGAATAAATTAATCAATNCATTAATACGNCCACTTTTCAAAAGAATCCAAATNAAAAACTTCAANCAACACANCCCTTTCAAATAGTAATCGCTTTTCTGTATCTTTGAANCAAATCTTAAGAGTATTAAATGATACATTCTATGACGGGTTACGGAAAGGTTGTTATTGAATTACCTTCCAAAACTATGCGAATNGAGATGCGNTCCCTNAANAGTAAATCACTTGATGTAAATATGCGAATCCCATCTGATTACAGAAGCAAAGAATTAGAGCTTCGAAAAATTGTTGGTAAGCGCATGGGTCGAGGAAAGATTGATNTATCCATTTACATAGAAACTAACAAGACCCAATCAACATCAAAGGTNAACAAGGCTGTGGTTCAAGACTATATGCAACAACTCAAATCTATTTCTGATAAACAAACGGAAACTGAATTACTTAAAATGGCTATTCGTTTACCAGATGCTATAAGTTCAGAAAAGGAAGAGGTTNATGGTGAAGAGTGGANTCAAATTTTAGAAGGACTAGAAGATACCTTAAATCATATTGAAACNTATCGAAAAGACGAAGGCTTAGTGCTTTTTAAAGTTTTNCAAAAACATATCAATGCTATTGATAAAAATTTACAGCTTGTNGTAGAAATTGACTCTGATAGAATTNAANGTGTCAGANGAANACTTGAAAAGGGTATTNCTGAATTAAAAGAAGNTTTAGATAAGAATCGTTTTGAACAGGAACTAATATATTATATTGAGAAACTTGATATAACTGAGGAAAAAGTAAGGCTTAAAAATCACTTAAGCTATTTTCTAGAANGTTTAAATTCAACTGANTCTAACGGNAAAAAATTAGGTTTTATTAGTCAAGAAATTGGACGTGAAATAAATACTATTGGCTCAAAAGCAAATTTTGCNCCNATGCAAAANCTNGTAGTTCAAATGAAAGATGATTTGGAAAAAATTAAAGAACAATTGCTTAATATACTATANAATGTTTGAAGGNAAATTAATTGTGCTTTCTGCTCCATCGGGTGCTGGTAAAACTACAATCGTTCGGCATCTGNTAAAGCAGAAAGAGTTAAACCTAGCCTTTTCAATCTCAGCAACATCTCGNACCANAAGAAACGAGGAAATAAACGCNAAAGATTATTACTTTTTATCAATAGAAGAATTTGAAAAGCACATAAAATCAGATTCTTTTTTNGAATGGGAGGAAGTCTATCAAAATAATTTTTATGGGACTTTAAAATCAGAAGTTGAGCGTATATGGGCCCAAGGTAAGCATGTAATTTTTGATATTGATGTCGTAGGGGGATTACGTATTAAAAATAAATTCTCAGAGAAAACCCTAGCAATTTTCATAAATCCGCCAAGTATTGATGATCTAATTGTTCGACTTAGAAAAAGACAAACAGAATCGGATGATAAAATTAATATGAGAATATCTAAAGCGTCTAAAGAGATTGAAAAAGCCCCACTTTTTGACTATATTATTGATAATAAAATCTTAGAAAAAGCACAAGATGAAGCATATCAAAAAGTGTTAGATTTTATAAAATTATAAAACACTATCAAAAATGAAAATTGGACTTTATTTTGGGACCTTTAACCCTATTCACGTAGGTCATTTAATCATTGCCAATCATTTTGCAGAACATTCTGATTTAGACCAAGTATGGTGTGTTGTAACCCCTCAAAACCCGCTAAAGCAAAAACAAAGTATCTTGGATAATCGCCAACGGTTTCATATGGTAGAATTAGCGACAAATAATTACCCTAAAATTAAACCTAGTGATATTGAATTTGAATTAAATCAGCCNAATTANACAATTCACACNCTGGCCTATTTAGAAGAAAAGTACCCAGGAAATAANTTTGTTCTTATAATGGGAGAAGATAACTTAATTTCATTGCACAAATGGAAAAATGTAGATATTTTACTAGATCGCTATCCTNTTTATGTATACCCTAGAAAAATAAACTTTAAACCTTTTAATGACACAACTAAAGGAGATATTAAAAAAGTGGGTGCGCCAATTATTGAAATTTCTTCATCTTCCATAAGGAAATCAATTAAAGAAGGAAAAAATATTCGGCCACTACTGCCAGAATCTGTTTGGGTTTATTTAGATGAAATGAATTTTTATAAATAATATGGTTAAAATTGGACCCATAGAATTGCCAGATTTCCCCTTGTTACTCGCTCCAATGGAAGACGTAAGCGATCCTCCTTTTAGAGCGCTTTGTAAAGAGCAAGGAGCAGATGTTGTTTATACAGAGTTTATTTCAAGCGAAGGGTTAATTAGAGATGCTGCAAAGAGTGTAATAAAACTTGACATTTATGAAAAAGAAAGACCAGTAGGGATTCAAATTTTTGGGGCAAATTTAGATAGTATGCTTCGTGCGGTTGAAATTGTCGAAAAGTCCAACCCTGATATAATTGATATAAACTTTGGATGTCCTGTAAAAAAAGTGGTTAGTAAAGGAGCTGGAGCCGGTATACTTAAAGATATTTGTTTGATGGAAAAATTAACAGCAGAAATGGTGAAGCGAACAAAGCTTCCTGTAACTGTTAAGACTAGGCTAGGCTGGGATCATGAATCCATTAAAATTGTTGAGGTCGCTGAAAGACTTCAAGATGTGGGTATAAAAGCCCTCGCTATACACGGAAGAACTCGTGCTCAAATGTATAAAGGTAATGCGGACTGGGCGCCAATTGCTGAGGTGAAAAATAATCCTAGAATACACATACCAATTTTTGGAAATGGTGATATCAACTCCCCTGAACGTGCTGCTGAGATGAGGGATGTCTACGGATTAGATGGTGCTATGATTGGCCGAGCAAGTATTGGAAATCCATGGTTTTTTAAACAGGTAAAACACTATTTTGAAACTGGGGTACATTTAGATCCAATCAGTATGTCAGAGAGAGTAAATGCTGCACGAAGACATCTAACAATGGCAATAGAATGGAAAGGAGAAGTTCTTGGTGTTTTAGAAACAAGACGGCACTATACTAACTACTTTAAAGGAATTCCGAATTTTAAACCCTTTAGAACTAAAATGGTTACGAGCGACCATAGCATCGACGTGTTCAAGGCTTTTGATGAGGTGGAAAATATATTTGGCGATTACCAATTCGCTTAAACTTTAAAGTCTAATTTTTTAATGCTGAAAGACGCTAATAGTGATGCAATACTTCCTAAAATAAAAATAGTTGCAAACGAGATAAGGATGTTTATCCAGCTCAAAATTACTGGGTAAGGTAGTGTGGGTGTAATAAGAACAAGTTCAAAATACTGCTGAAAAAAAATTACAATAATTCCCAAAGAAAGACCGGCTAGTCCTCCAAAGAAAGTTATCAAAAGTCCGTGCAAGAAAAATACTTTTTGAACCATTCTTTTTGTGGCGCCAATATTAAATAATGTTTTTAAATTTTCCTTTTTTTCCAAAATCATCATTACAATTGAACCCACAATATTAAATAAAGCAATAATTAATATTAAAGTAAAAATTAAATACACAACCAATTGTTCCGTATTAAGCATTTTGTATAAGGCTCCATTTAGTTGTGCTCTATCTTTTATCACAATTTTACTCCCAAATAGGTTGTTTAACTCGGAGTTAATTTGTTTTAAATTAGCCCTTTCTGTTGTGATAATTTCAACGCTACTCACTTCTGAAGCTGATATTCCTAGGAGATATTTTGCATTATCAATACTAGTAAATATCAAAGAATTGTTTAGGTTATCGTTTATTTGAAAAATCCCCGAATTAACTACTTTCATACTTTTAAATGCCTCTCTAATTGAAAGCAATTGACCCGTTCCTGGCCTTGGGGCGTACAACCTTATAATTTTTGTTAGGTCGTAGATGTCAAAGCCTAATTTATTTGTAATATCCCATCCTGAAACAATTTGAGGCAAATCAGATTCCATCCAATCTCCATAAGCCAAGATGGAATCAATTGTTTTTTGTGGATAATAGGAATCAACTCCCTTCAAATCTACTGCTAGGAATTTATCATCACATGTTATTAAAACTTTATCTTCAACGATTTCTGAAAATGAGTTAATCCCTTTAATTTGGGACATTTTTTTTCTTTGATCATTTGAAAAAATAAAAGTTTTAGATTGTTCGGGGAAAAGTTTTAAATCTGGATCTGTTAGTGTTGTGAATTCTAAACTAAAGGCCTTTAATCCTGCAAATCCAGAGAGAACAATAAAAAGTGCAGCAGTTCCAGTGATAACCCCTAGACTGGCTATAATAGTAATATAATTAATTGCTTTGTTTTTACTCTTAGTAAACAAATAACGTTTGGCTATGTAAAACGGAAAATTCAATTATATCTTCTTTCTTTTATCTAGTAAGTCTCGATTTTGAATGGGGTTTTCAGACTGCTTTATAGATTGATCTATCTTATCAATATATTCCAATGAATCGTCAAGAAAAAATAATAGCTCAGGCATACGCCTTAATTGATGTTTCGTACGCTTTGCTAATTCATGTTTTATTATAGGAGCGTTTGAAGCAATACCATCTATAAGGACCTTGGCCTGTTTTATTGGGAAAATGCTAAGGTAAACCTTTGCAATAGATAAATCTACAGTAACTTTAACTTGAGTAACCGAAATTATAACTCCACTCATACCTCCCTCTCTGGCAGCTCCCTGTAAAACTTCAACTAAATCTTTTTGAAGGACAGAAGCTATTTTTTTTTGTCGCTGGCTTTCCATACTATAAAAGTACTATATTTCTTGTGGAATTATAGCCTTGTGTTTTAGTAAATTTATAGTGTTCTTTGAGATGTATAAAAATGGTCGTAATATTGCAGCTTATTTAGGTCCCATAGCTCAGTTGGTTAGAGCATCTGACTCATAATCAGAGGGTCACTGGTTCGAGCCCAGTTGGGACCACCCTTAGAGCCCTTTCTTTTGAGAGGGCTTTTTGTTTGAAGTACCTTGTGACATTATCATCAAATTTAGTAAAAAAACACAACTACTGTCTCATTACTGGCAGTAAATAGACAGTTGATTTTATTAAAAGCAAACAAGCTTTGTTTAAAGATTGAAAAGCTAATTTAGGTTCCAAGGGAACACCAAAAAACAGAACCCAAAGAAGCAACCAAGACAACCATTGTAATAAGAAAAGAACACAGAAAACCCCTTGCAGATTTTTAAATCATTCACAGAAGAGCATAATTGCTTATCTATTTTCAGAACGTAACTTATACAGTACTGTACGTTTGGTTTGACCCTTTACACCCACCCTGGAGACCTAAGAACCCTGTTAATTCAGGACACTCATTATTATGTGTTATGTTCCAAGCTACTGCTTTCGTATTAGTTCCTTTCGCAACCTACCGGAGAAACCTTACCACTATGTTTTCCTGTTATTTCAAGGATGTAGCTATAATCCGATGTCTATGCTATGTGTTATTCTTATTATCGAATACCTCTCGCAGCTGGATCTTTTCAAGATGAAAAGGGCGCATCACAAATTTAAGACAAACTATTGCTTTAAGAAGGGAATAGCCTGAAAGTTGTCAACTATTGTGACAATTTTTTTGGAAATGTTTTATTCGTTAGAACTATCAAACAAGGCCATTAATACTGAGTAGTATGCACCTTTCCTTGTATAATTTTTATTAACCATCCATGCTTTTTGATCTTTTCTCCATCCTCCGTATGGGATATCATCTCTAAACC
>NZZM01000025.1 GCA_002698705.1 Formosa sp.
TTGTGTCAAACGCAACAAATGGAATCGAACCACCTAGAGGATACTTGTCCATTAAGAAGTCCAAAAAAGGACCTCTTAAGCAGATTGTTCCACAATACGGAACACTAAAGAACAATTATGATCTTCTTTGGGAAATGAGATCCAATAAAGGATATATCAATATTGTTGCCGTAATGCAAAAATTCTTTGACCAGGCAATTTCTGGTAATTGGAGTTACAATCCGGAACATTATCCTAATAATGAAATTCCAGTGTCTATTATGGCACAGGATCTACTAACTACATACAAGTACGGATGGAAGACATCCTACTATCAAAATACATACGATATCAAGACTGACGAAATGGATGATTCCAATGAGTCACTTGATAGTTTAATTTCTCAAATAGAAACCGAAGAGGAGGAAGACTGTGAGTCTTGTAAGATTTAAGACAAATAGAGAGGAGAGACCTGTGGTCGATTCTATGACCGTGTTCAATGCAGAAGAGGTAGACACTAAAAAACAACCAATGTTCTTTGGAAAACCATTAGGTATTCAAAGATATGATTCTTACAAGTATCCAATTTTTGATAAACTCACAACACAACAACTGGGATATTTCTGGAGACCCGAAGAGGTTTCCCTACAGAAAGACCGTGCGGACTATCAGACATTACGCCCTGAGCAAAAGCACATTTTTACCAGCAATCTTAAGTATCAGATCATGCTGGATTCTGTACAAGGGCGCGGTCCTGGGATGGCTTTTATCCCTTACTGTTCATTACCTGAATTAGAGGCATGTATGGAGGTCTGGGGGTTCATGGAGATGATCCACAGTCGTTCATATACTCATATCATTAAGAACATTTATTCCGACCCCTCAGATGTGTTTGATCATATTCTGAATGACGAACGCATTGTTGAACGTGCGATGAGTGTGACTGAAGCATATAATGATTTTATTAATGCAGCACATCATTATGATAGTACCAATGATTGGCAACATGCACTAGAAGGAGTTCCTTATGCACAAAATTCAAGATATGAACTCAAACGCAAACTCTTCAAAGCAGTTGCAAATGTTAATATCCTTGAAGGTATACGATTTTACGTATCATTTGCTTGCAGTTTTGCTTTTGGTGAACTCAAACTTATGGAAGGAAGTGCAAAGATCATCTCACTGATTGCCAGAGATGAGAATCAGCATCTTGCCATTACTCAGAATATTCTGAAGAAGTGGAGAGAAGGTGATGATCCTGATATGGCAAAAATCTTCAAAGAAGAAGAGCAGTGGTTGATTCAAACTTTTGAGAAAACTGTAAATCAAGAAAAACTTTGGGCAGAGTATCTGTTCAAGGATGGTTCGATGATTGGTCTCAATGATAAATTGCTTCAGCAGTATGTGGAATGGATTGCCAATCGTAGAATGAAATCAATTGGACTTAAACCGATCTATGACGTACCCGCAAAGAATAACCCGCTCCCCTGGACAGAACATTGGATTTCGTCGAAGGGTCTCCAAGTTGCTCCTCAGGAAACAGAAGTTGAATCCTACATTGTCGGAGGAATCAAACAAGATGTTACCGAAGATACGTTTGCAGGGTTCTCCCTGTAAAGGAAATTGCAAGTGCAACTGTGTAAAAACTGAAGATGCACTAGAGATGTATAGAGAAGCAGCAAAATCTGATGCTTTTCTATTTGGTGATTATGATGGGTATAAAGCATTTGAAGATTTAGATCAAGAGGACTCCTAAGGGAGTCCCTTTTTTTATAAATATTCTTATAAAGAGTTAATTAAGAATTACGATGAGAGCTTTATCGCAGTCCGAGTACGGAGAAATCAGAAGTTTGTATGAGAGTATCTATGCTCCTCAAGTAGATGAAGAACTAGAACTTTCTGATGAAGAGTTAGAAGATATTGTAGAAGAAGTTGTCTCAGATCTTCTTGAAGAAGGATATGATATTGATGACATTGAAGAAGGTTTTAACGACTATATTGAAGAAGATTTTCAATTTCTAAATGAAGCAAGATCAGCAAAAAAAGCACCTAAAGGTTCTAAGTCTTATGCTGAAGTAAAAGCAGAAGTAGATGCTAAGGAAGCAGCAAAGAAAAAACCAGAAGCAAAGAAAAAACCAGCATCAACAGGAATGGGTGCTACAAAAACATCTACTCCATCTATTCCATCTACTAAAAAATCCCCAGAGAAAAAATCTATTGCGAGTAGGTTAAAGGGAGCAGTTAAGAGAGTGGTTGGGGGTAAAAAGGGTGCGGAAAGAGTTACTGCTAGTGATCGTGACCAAAAATCCACAAGGATGTCTCCTGTAAGAGCGCAGAAAAATTCAAGGGTAACGATAGGGTCTGAAGATAAGAAAGACCTTGCAAAAAGAAAAGCAGAAAGAGCCCAAAACAGAATTGACAAAAAAATTAAAAGTGCTCAAGGAGATTCAAGTAAAAGTCTTAAAGCAAGAGTCTCAACGGGTGTTAAAAAAGCAACTGACACTGTAAAAACGGGTGTTAAAAGATCAACTGATACTGCAAAACGTGTTAAAGCAGGTGCTCAAATTGCTGGTACAATTGCAAAAAATAGTGCTCAAAATGCAAAAGATAGTGCTGTAAGAGCAAAACGTAGAGCAGATCTTGCTGGTAGTAAAGCAGTGACGGCAGTCAAGAATGCTCCTGGTAATGTCAAAAAAGGAATTAAGAGCAAAATTGCTAGTGGATTACAGAAGGTTTCTGATAGGGCAGGTAGTGCTGCTAAGAGGATGTCTGAAGAGGTTGAGACCTATGATGTAGTGGTCGAGTTCCTGTGTGACTACGGCATCGCAGAAGACCTCCAAGAGGCACAATGGTTGATGGTCAATGAGATTGACTCTGAGGACATTGAGAGCATTCTGGAGGCATATGGACTGAATGAAGCAGGAAGAATGCATAGTTCATCTGCACAACAAGCAGGATTCAAGAGTATTAAAGATATGGAATCTGGTGGACCAGGTGCTGGTAATGTTAGAAGTGATGGTGAAATCAGAAAAGAAAAGGGTGGGCAAGCATTTTTAGATAAAATTGCTGCAACAAAGAAAAAAATGAAGTAATATAAAACTCACATAATATTCTAAGGGGGCTTGACAAGTCTCCTTTTTTTATGTAGACTAGGTTTGTCCCCGTTAAAGATAAATAATAGCTCANTGANTTCTATANNATGAGCTATGAGAATTCTTGGATATACGATGATGAACCTTTTGAGTCTGCTGCTATTGGGAACTACTTTGGCTTTGTTTACTGTATTACCAATAAGTCCAACCAACGACAATACATTGGGAGAAAGTATTTTTGGTCGTTCAGAACACCTCCAGGAAAAAAGAGAAAAGTAAAACAAGAATCTGATTGGAAGAAATATTATGGTTCTTGTCCTGAGTTAAAGGAAGATATAAAAAGATACGGAAAAGAGTTCTTCAGTAGAGTAATACTAAGTCTTCATGAGAAGAAGGGAGATTGTAACTTTGAGGAGACCAAGCAGTTGTTTCTAAATAATGTGCTATCAGAGGCACTTGACAACGGAGCACCGGCATACTATAATAGCAACATTCTCGGCCGTTACATGCGGAAAGATTATGGAAATTTTGGAAAAGACTCTGCAGGTGACTCATGAGTGGGCAGTTGACAGAATGCACATTCTCTGTGACATGAAGGCGGATGATGTGCTAAAATCTGTAGAAGATGCTCATGCGATCCAGTCAGAGTTTGCCGAATGGTTAGACCCTAATCTTGAGGATCATGAAATCTACTCACTCGAATACCTTGGAGACAATGATTAAATCACTTTTTGGAATAGGACTTGTTGCAAGTGTAGTTGCAATTCCTTCCCCACCAGAACCTGAACAAATCAAAGTAAAACTTGAACCAGAACCTATAGAAGAAATTCTTATAGAGGAGGAGACTTGGAAGTGCCCTAGTTGCACTCCCAATGAAAAAGTTGTTTTAGCAGCATTACAAGAGCACACAAAAATCTCTGATCGTAATGCACTTGCAACAATCATGGGAAACATCCAGCAGGAGTCTAAGTTTATTTCTAACATCTGTGAAGGTGGTGCTCGTGTTTCTTACTTGGAATGTAAGACTGGTGGATTTGGATTAATTCAATGGACTTCTATTGGGAGATATAAAGGTCTTGGAAACTTTTGTGCTAAGTACAAATGTGATCCATCTTCTCTTGAAGGGCAAGTTCGTTGGATGATCAATGAACCTATATTTCAAAAAGTTCTTCCACAATTTGAAGGTGGTGGACAAACAGTATCTTATTACATGAGACCTGCATACTACTGGTTAGGATGGGGTATCAAAGGTAATAGAGAACTTTATGCATATGATTACACCAAGAAGATGATATGGGTATGATTAAAAAACTCAAATCAATCTTTGCTAAAGAAAAACCAAAAGTAGAATGTTTGATTGATGATTTAGAAGCACCATTATTTGAATGTGGGCCAGGACATTTTACTCAAGGATATGGTTCATTTGTAAGTGTTCCTGCTCCTAAGTATTTGAAAGATGATTCTTGGTTTGGTTCGGCAGTTTTATCTGATTCTCAAATGACTATTAGGGAAGCATATGAACATGCAGTATCTGACGGTCAATTGTTACCTGAAGATGATACGGTAGAACCAAAAGATATTCATGAGGTAATATATAATATTGCTACACGTAGTCAAAAAACAACAACTCAACTTAATCCCACTCCACAATTTGGAAGTGGTTCTGAAAATTTTCAGGAAGGTTGGCAATCCGGAACTGGTTTAGGACAATTTAGATGAAAAAAATTATTGCAAGTTTATTGGCATCTGCAGCATTAACTACTCCTGTTTTTGCAGATCCACTTAAAGATAGTGAGTACTTCACTATGCATTCTATGGGATGTATGCTTTTGCAAGAGTGTACAGATGATGTAAAACAAGTTTATAACATCCTTGATATTTCTAGTCAGTATTCCAATACTGATTCTTTTTATTCTGTTGCTACTGAATTTAATAATATGATTAATTCCCTTAATATGATTGGGGTCAATGTATTTCTAGCAGATCAAAAATATTTTCCTGTAGGACATAGGGGTGTTTATCACACTGTAGGGAATAATTTCTTTCTTAATAAAGAATTCATGGGTCGTCCAAATGTATTGATGAGTGTGATGAGACATGAAGGATGGCACGCGGCACAGGATTGCATGGCAGGGACTATTGATAATAGTTTGATTGCTATTATTAAACCTGAAGATCAAGTACCTATGTTGTGGAGTGAGATGGTAGAGAGNACCTATCACGAATCAGTATGGCCATGGGAGAANGAAGCAACATGGGCAGGTAAAACGGAAGGAATGACCTCTGATGCACTTGCAGCATGTGCCAAGGGTAATATGTGGGAGGTTTATGAACCTACTCCTTTAACCCGTAAGTACTTAGTTAAGGAAGGTTACATTACTAAATAATANCATCCTAAACAGATAACCTACCAAGAAGAGTTTTGTGAAACCTCTTGTGTTATAATGGTGAACTCTTTGTTGGATAACAAGAAATCAAGTATGACATCTTTAACTAGAGATATACTAATCAAGACTATCGTTGCCGAAGAAATGAAATTGTGCGATAGTTCTGATTATAAAGAACAATTACAAAAAACATATCATAAATGGGAACATGAATCCAGTGATAAATTGTGTCAAAAATTTAATCAAATAGAAAAATCAAATATCACAGTTGACCTTCTTAAACCATAAATATAAGAACCTTGCTGGTTTTTAATGGAAGAAGAAGTTAANAATCGAGAGTTAAAAAATAAAAGCATTTTTGGTAAACTTAAAGAATCTGTTGATGATAAAGAAGAGCAATTAGAAATATTATCAACATTTGTTCGTCTTGCTATTTTGGTATGGAGTGGTGGAATACTCACACTTGCATATATTAAGTTACCTCCTGCTTTAGGTGTTCCTGAACAAAAATTAGATCCTACTTTTATCGCATCAGTATTTACTGGAGTTTTAGCAACCTTTGGTGTTCAGGCAGCAAAGAAAGCAGGAGAAAGTGGTGGTAATGGTGGTGGAATTAGTAAAGAAGATTTACAAAAATTAATTGATTCTGCTGCACAAACTGCACCTTCTCAAACTATAAGAGTTGAGCAAGGTCCAATTAGATTTGAAAATAGTAAACCAATAATTAAACCTGTGCCAACGGATCCTCCTCAACCACCTTATTCCTTATAATAAATGAATTTATTATTACGTCCACTTGATAATGTTGCTGATCCTGTATGGTCAGTAATTATTCTAGTAATTATTGCTGTTGGATTAGCATTAGGTTATGTTGTATACATAATAGGAGAAGCATTTGAGGAAATAGGAGATGGGAGCAATGACTCCACCAAGCAGGAAGAGCTGCTACAACTTCCGAGTGACGGAGATCAATCGTGTTCTTGATGGCGATACTATCGATGTCACTATTGACCTCGGGTTTGATTTATACAAGAAAGAAAGAGTTAGAGTTGCTGGAGTTGATACACCGGAGAAAAGGACGAGGAACCTAGAGGAGAAAGCACTTGGAATCGACGCAACCAACTGGCTCAAAGAGAAACTGGAGAGTACTATCGCTGGTGATGATGAGTTGTCTGTTAGGACTGAACTTGTTGGTGGCATGGGGAAGTATGGGCGTCTTCTTGGTTGGTTATACATTGGGGACGAATCAGTGTCCCTTAACGAGCAAATGATTACTGAAGGATATGCTCATGCATATGATGGAGGCACTAAAGATATGAACCTTGAAGCACTTCGTGAAATTCGCAGAGCACATGGCACATTAGTGGACTAATGGAAAACGATAAACCTGTATCTGTATCTGATGATTCAAAAGTAGCAATACCACTCAGAAACCTTATTAGTATCTTAGGTGCCGTTGCTGTATCTACCTGGGCATATTACGGTGTTATTGAAAGACTTAACTCTTTAGAAAGCACTGTTAATAGTCATTGGGAAGAGATTGAAGAAAATGATGATTGGATTGATGGTTTTGAACCACCTAAGGCAGTTCAAGATACTGTAGAACGAGTTAGACAACTGGAACTCAGACTGGTTAAAATAGAAACCATTATTAATATGGGGAAGTAAAATGATGAGTACTTTATTTGTATTTGGATTTGTAACATTACTTTGTTATGGTCTACATATTACATGGCCTATANAAAAAGGTAAAAATTAAAATGCAAAAATTAGTTAACGGAATCGCATTACTCTCAGGACTTGTAACACTATCCATTGTTGGTGCCGGAGCATATCTTTATCTTAATAAGGATGCAATGATTGAGCAGGTAAAGGAACAAGCAACAGAACAAATTACTAAGGCAATTACTGAAGCACTTCCTGGTATGATTAATTCTTCACTACCAGAAATGCCTAGCATGACTGGAAATGTTCTTCCAGAATCTTCGCAATCAGTTCCTTCGATGACTGGTGGAGCACTGCCTTTCTGAAAACTTTATGAGATTTGTTAAATATATAATAGTAAATGTGAATTCTTATGTCTGTTTCTAATGCAAAGAGAAGGAGATCAACTGTAAAGAAAAAATCCGATACTGAAAATAGATTTTTTCTTTATGTGATTTTTTACCACTTGTTTACCGGTATTGCTGGAATTTTTAAGAATGATTAATGGAGAATATTCCTAATATTGAATTAAGACCAATATCCATAAGTCCAATTAGATCTATGGATATTCCTAATTATGTAATGACACCATCGCAATCAATACCAACTGCTGTTCCTGTGACAGTTCAACTTGGTTTTCCTATTGTTAATCTTCCTGGATGTGTAGAATCTAATAAAGAGCAAAATCCAAAGAACACTGCTCTTCTTCAAGATGATCCAAATGGAACATTGACATTTTGTGATGGTTCATTACCATCTTATAATCCTATAGATTTTAATGCTGAGGATTATCTTCAACCATCAAAAACACCTGTCCCTCCTTATAAACCTCCAGAAACAGATTTTAAATCGCCTCAAATTAAACCACCTATTATACCTAAAACTGAAATACCTATAATTAAAACTGAAGAACCTGAAAACCCTGTAATAGAAGAACCTATTAACATCATAGATTACTTACCTCCAGCAGAAGCAGTTGTATCAACTACTGTTATTGCTGCCGCTGCTGCAACCAGTGCATTGGTTGCTAGACCATTAGCAAATTTTCTTTTAAAAATTATTAGACCTGCTATGAAGAAAATAATTAAAAAAGTTTCTACTAATTTAGGTAAAGAAGAAGTTATATTAAGTATTACTGAACGAAGAGAAATTCAACGAGAGAAAAGTGAAGCAGTAAGAGCAATTAGGAAATTAAGGGGACGTTGATATAACACCACCAAGATCTTCTGCTTTCTTTGATACTGGTGTCGGGATAGAATGTCTATGTTGTGGAATTACTCCACCTGGATTAGTGACTATAATATCTGCACATACCGAATAATATGGAGACTTGGGATGAAAATAAATTCCTTGTTTCTTAAGTTCTCCACAATTCTTAAGTCTCGCAATCTCAAAATCTAATCTTTTATTGGCAATCAATTGTTGCTGCAATTCTATTTGAGTTGCTGCTGCTTGTTTACATTGATTTTGTAATTTACCATCTAATGGTTTAGACCAAGTAGCAGAAAATCCAAGACTCAAACTGTAGTTATCTTTCTGTCCTGTTCTTATTGGAACTTGGTATAATATATTTCCTGGGTTATCTAAAGAACCATCCTCATCAAGGTCTCTTAAATCATATACTGGGTCATCATAAAAATCTTCAAATGGTTTCTGGGCCGATACGGCACCTGTTACATAGGGTGTAAAGTTGAGAGTGGGACCTTGACATTGTATACCTCCTCCATAAGTATTTGTGATGTATGGTCCCTGTAAAACCTGAATTGCCTGATTAGTAACTGAGCCTGAACTATTTGCTACTGGAGCTGCAGTTGCACTTACACCCCCTACAGTTTCAGCATAAGAGGGTGATGTGAATAGTAATGCAATTACTGGGAGAATATACTTGTAGTAGTTGTAACGCTGTCTAATTCCGTTGTTCTTTGTATAATTGTTTGATTTGAAATTCCAGGTCCTTGATAAGTTTCTGTAAATTGAAATGCCTGTCCTGGTGTTGTTACTGTCCAGTTGGGTTTGTTGTTTAGATTTAGATTCGTCCATGATGAAGTCACCCCATCGATGCTATTTGATGTAGAATTAGTTCCTGGTGTTATACTGGAACCATCCATTTGGACATTGGTTCCAGTAACACTATATTGGTATCCTGTATTATAATTTATAGAGTTTATAGTTTCACTTACTTTAGTTTTTGTTTCTGTGGTGGATGTTTGAGAACCTTGTGTGAAATTAGGAACAACTGG